>JAQVVB010000146.1 GCA_028699215.1 Sphaerochaeta sp.
CCAAAGGAATTACTCGATAAAGCTGAGGTGAAAACCTGTTTTGGTGGAGAATTTTCCTTGAGCAAGATGGGTTTTCTTTCCAAAACCATCGTGAAGAAGGTCTCAAAGGTCACTGAGGACATCTCTTCTTTACGTGAAGATGCGATTCATGATTTTGCAAACGTGATGAATGGCTAAAGATAGGAAGAAAAATGCCTGCTCCATAGAAGAGTCAGGCATTCTTTCTTACCTTAGGTAAGGTCTTTTTTCATGGTGTCAAACTGTTCTTTGGTGAGTTCACCCTGTGCGAACCGCCTTTTCAAGATCAGAACTGCTTCTGATTCCTCAACAAAACGGCGATGGTTCTTTCTTGCCCCTACAATAAGTAAAACCAGTGTGACGACAAACAATACCATCAAGGCGATCATCATCCAAAAGGCGAGGGGGTTGTTTGCAAACATATACCCTCTTGCCGGGCCGAAATCTGAAAACCTATCAAATCCAAAATAATATCCGTGCATCATGATTGCTCCTTTCAGCGGTGATTAAGTTCATCGCGCATATTCTGGAATTCTTCTCTCGTAAGAGTTCCTTCCGCATATCGTCTTTTAAGAATCTCCAGAGGTGATTCCATTTGACTTCTGGATGACTTGTGATAATATCCGTCTCTTTCTCTGAATCCCCAAAAAACAATGAGGCCGATGAGTAATAGTCCAATAAACATCATACGTGCTCCTTATACCCCTAGGGGGTATGTGTACATGGTAAAGGCATACGTGAAGTATGTCAACATAATAACCTAGCAAAACAGTGGGAAAAAATAAAAACTTTTCTCTATGCAAGTAAACTCCGTACAGGGCCTTCCACTCATCTGCTGAGACCACTCTATCCTGTCTCCATGAAGCTGAAGATTGTGTATGATAAAGATTAGGTAAAGACAAATAAAACACCCAACCGTATGCAGGATGGGTGGTGTAATGAGAATCAGTATTTCTAGATCAGATGATAATGCTTCAAAGCCCTCTCTATACCATCATTTTCTACAGAAGTCGTTTCATAGTCGGCGACACAAACAACCTCGCTGTCGCTGCCTCCCATGACGATGCTATGATGTGCTTTTTTAAGCATGGAAATATCATTGGCACTATCGCCTATCGCATACGTGACCTCATTTGCAAGGTTGCAGTATTCCAATACAAAGTCCATCCCTGTTGCCTTGTCGTACCCTAGTGGGATCAGTTCAAACAATCCTCCACGATGTGACAACGTTGTGAAATGCGTCTCAAACAAGGGTTGTACCTGTGAAAGAGCCTCTGTCGTACGAACGAGACACATGATCTTATTGGCTTGAATCTGTTGTTCTTTCCAACTGAGGACATGATTACGCTGTAAACCTAAATAGGTGATGAGCGGTGAGATGAAATCTTCATCATCGGTATTTGCAACATAGAGGTGTTCAGGTCCTTCCAGCCAGAGAGCGATTTGCGCCTGTTCAAAAAGCGGCAAAATTTCAGTAAGGAGGGCACAAGGAATCAGAACCTCCAAAAGCTGTGCTTGACCCACTTGGATGGATGTACCGCAAGCAGCGATCACCCCATCGAAACCCAAGTCGAGCAAATCTTTTTGGATTTCAACCCTACTGCGTCCAGTATTGATGAAAGCTTTGTGTCCATTTTCTTTCAACTTTTTTATAGCTGCAATCGCAGAAGCTGGAACCTTCCCCGTCCTATCAGTCAATGTCAAATCTATATCAAAAAAAACCGCCGCCATTCCTTCTTCCTCTATTTTTCAATTGTATCGGTCAGCTCGATGGCTTGCAAGAGCAAAAAGAAACCCCCTCAAGTTGAACACTCGAGGGGGGGGCGTCAAGCAGGTTACTGCAAACGGGATCTCAGTGAATCCAATTCTTTGATGAGACGTGGAGAGATGTTGGAGCCGAAGCTGGCAAAATACTCACCTACATCATCAAGGCTCTTGTTGAAGAGATTGGTGTCAACCTTCATCAACTCTGCATAATCTTCACTGGAGATGTCCAAGCCATCGAGCAATAGGTCTCCCTTACAAGGCATCAAGCCGATGGGAGTTTCAACTGCGTCGATTTTTCCTTCTACTCGCTCACACATCCATTTGAGAACGCGGGAGTTTTCGCCGAAACCAGGCCAGAGCCATTTACCCTGTTCGTCTTTACGGAACCAGTTCACATAGAAGCACCGAGGAGCCTGATCGCCAAGTTTGTCACCCATCTCGAACCAATGGTCAATGTAATCACTGACGTGGTAGCCGATGAAAGGTTTCATGGCAAATGGATCGAAACGAAGCTTTTGAACTACATCGAGAGCTGCTGCGGTCGGTTCTGATGCTGCTGTGGCGCCAAGATACACTCCATGGTTGAAATTGAATGCTTCATGTACCAAAGGAATGGTCGTCGTTCTTCTTCCACCGAAAATGAAGATGTCTATGGGTACGCCGTTGGGATCTTCCCAATCAGGACAGATTACAGGACACTGTGAGGCAGGGGCTGTGAAACGGCTGTTTGGATGAGCTCCAAGAATTTTCTTGCCATTGGCATCCTTCATGCCGGGCTTCCAGTCCTTGTTCAGCCAGTCTTTTCCTCCTGAACATTCAGTGCCCATGTCTTCCCACCATACATCATTGTCATCAGTGACAACCACATTGGTGAAGATTGCATTTGAAGAAACACTTGCTAAAGCCATGGGATTGGACTCTTTGGAGGTTCCAGGAGCAACACCGAAGAAACCTGCTTCAGGGTTGATCGCATACAGCTTTCCCTCAGAACCTATCTTCATCCAGGCGATGTCGTCTCCGATGCATTCAACGTTCCAGCCTTCAACCGTGGACTGCAACATGGCCAGGTTGGTCTTGCCACAAGCGGAAGGGAAGGCAGCCGCGATGTGGAACTTCTTGCCTTCAGGATTGGTCATACGCAAAATGAGCATGTGTTCAGCCATCCAGCCTTCATGTCTTGCCATGTTTGAGGCGATACGGAGTGCAAGGCACTTCTTTCCAAGCAGGGCGTTTCCGCCATATCCTGAACCATACGACCAGATGGTGTTTTCATCGGTGAAGTGGGCGATATACTTTTCTTCAATGGGAGCACAGGGCCAACGGGAATCCTTCTGACCTGCTGCAAGTGGTGCACCTACTGAGTGGAGGCAGGGAATGAATTCCCCGTTCTCTCCCAAGACCTCTAGAACGTTGTTTCCAACGCGGGTCATGATGTGCATGTTGGTGACAACATAAGGAGAATCGGTGATTTCAATGCCGATTTTGGCAATGGGAGAACCCACAGGCCCCATGGAGAACGGAATGACATAGAGCGTACGCCCTTTCATACATCCATCATAGAGATCAAGCATTGTTTTTTTCAATTCAGTAGGATCGATCCAATTGTTGGTGGGACCGGCATCTTCCTGCTTCTTGGAAGCGATGTAGGTCCTGCTTTCAACGCGAGCCACATCGGAAGGGTCTGAATTAAAAGCGAAACTGTTGGGACGTTTCTTTTCGTCAAGTCGAATAGCCATGCCGGATGCAACCATTTCGTTCATCAAGCGGTCATATTCTTCTTTTGATCCGTCACACCAATATACGGAATCCGGCTTGCATAATTCCCTGATTTCTTCGACCCAGTCAAGTAACTTACGATTCTTCGTCATACAATGCTTCTCCTGTGTATTCTAGTCTAGCTGGAACTCTCGTCTTCTATGTCATCTCCAAAATCATTGTTGATGAACGACAAAAGCCCGGCAATTTTGCGATGAGCTTCGATTGGGTGCCTCAGATTTTTATCGAGATGCAGTTGATATACATTGCAACGTCCATCACGAACCCGGTCGATGTACCCGGCATTCACCAAATCGGCAATGATGTGTTGGACTGCCCGTTCTGTGATCCCTACTTTCTCAGCAATGTCGCGCATTCTCATTCCGGATGATTGTCCAAGACAGAGCAGGACATGAGCATGATTGGTAAGAAAGGTCCAGCCTAAACTGGTTTCGATCTCGTTTTCTGAGTTTTCCATCGTGTAAATTCTCCTTACAACAGATAGTATCGGTTATGAAAAGAAGTTGTTATCTAAAAATATGCGAAAAAGTATTCGTGTGTCAATATTCGCGTATGGATATTCTGTATATTAAGAATTTTTAAGGGTTTTTCGAATCCACAGCAAGGAGATACCGAGAATACCCAAGGAAAGAGCCATTGCTGGACGAAAGGATCCAGATCGATCAAAGAGCCAACCGGCAAGGAATGGACTTATCAGACCGGAAAGACCGTAGCCTAAAAAACAGACCGGATAGAGATGGCTGAAAGAGCCGCTGCCGAAAATAGAGCGTACTGAAGCGGCGTAGAGCACAAAACAGGCGCCAAATCCAAACCCACAGAGGAACGCGAGGAAAATCAAGGAAGAAGGGGTTTGAATCATCAGTATGGCAAACAGGGAGAGGGCGAGGATACCCAGTGACGCCACTATGGATTGGTAATTACCCAGCCTGTAGTGAAACACTCCCCATGCAAGCCTTCCAAGAATGTTGCCGAGTGAAAATAAACTGATGGATAAGGCTCCCCGTGCTCCTACGCCTTGTGCAATTCCATTGAGATTGCCTATGATCAATAAACCTGCAAACGTACCAGCAAACATTCCCAAAAACAATGATCTGAATTCCTTGGAAAAAAGTTGTTGTTTGAAAACTGCAGGATTAAAAGGGTTTTTCGTTTGTTCTTCAACATGGTTGTCGAAGAAGAGCGCGCATACTGCGAGTAACAGACCGTATATGAGCCCGATTGCTCTGAAGATAAGCATTACCTTCCATTGCAAGGTCTCCATGGCAAATACTGATAGGTAGCTTAAGAGTATCGACCCTGCACCAAATGATGCCATGAAAATGCCAAGCACAAGACCTTGGTGTCTTGCAAATTGCCTCAAGCCAAGGTTGAGGATGGCGATATAGCCTAATCCGATGCCGCATCCTGCGATCAACCCAATTCCCAAAACAAGATAGGCGAAGGTGCCTGATGAGAATGAGGCGAGCACATACCCGAGCATGAACAGAAGTGAAGAGAGTAAAAGAGTAGTTCTTCCTCCCTTTTTACGTTGTATTTTGGATCCGAGGTTGGTCGTCAAGGTGAAGGATGCAATCATGGTTCCGAAGACAATTCCACTCTGTGCGGATGTCAAGTCATGCTCAAGTTGCAGTCTTGGAACGAAAACACTCCATGCATATACGCTGCCGAGGATCATTTCGATGACGAGACCTGATACCATTCTTCGTATGTTCATACGCTGGGTTTGTATGCTGCCTTGCGCAACCGATTGTTTACAGCCACCCCGATTCCCGTCTCATTGAGGAGGCTCACCACCAGAAAGGACAGGTTCAGCTTGTCCAGCTTGCGCATTGCATAATAGAGCCTTGATGCAACTTGCTGAGGGTCTTCACTCAAACTTACATATTCCACTGGACCTTTGAATGTCACATCCGATTTACCATACAACATGATTCCGACATCACTGCGATCTGCGAACATGCTCACTTCATCCACCAAATGCAATGGTGTCAAAGGTGCATAATGACTGAGCAAGAGGCCAGGACTCTCCAAGTTTTCCCCTGCTGTATCGGGAAGTGAAGAAATGGGGCCTATGCACGCTTCAATTGCTACTTTGTCGATCATTCCCGGTCTGAGGATCATGGGTGTGTCTCCCACCAATGAGAGGACCGTCGATTCGATGCCGACCGTACAGGCACCTCCATCGATGATGGCATCGATTCTGTTTTCCAGTTGTTCCTGTACATGTTGGGCTGTGGTGGGGCTGGTGAGGCCGAATCGATTGGCGCTTGGAGCGGCAATGGGTTTACCTGATTGTTGGATCAGCGAGAGGGCAACCGGATGGGCAGGCATTCTCACTGCTACAGTCTTGCCGGAGGAGGTTACGATATCTGGTACCTTGTCTGATTTTAGCAACACCAATGTCAGGGGGCCAGGCCAAAAACGGTCCATGAGTTTTTTTGCTGAATCCGGGATATGCGTCACCAGCTCTCCCAGCTGGCTGATATCGCTGATATGTACGATCAGTGGATCGTAGCTTGGGCGTTCTTTTGCGAAAAAGATCTTTTCAACTGCAGAGGCGTTGGTTGCATCTGCTCCCAGGCCATAGACAGTTTCTGTCGGGAAGGCAACCAAGCCGCCTTTTAGTATGAGTGCAGCTCCCTCTCGTATTTTTTCGGCAATCCCTAATCCAGGGTTTGGGTAGGTGAGTATCCATCTGACGGCTTCTGGAAAGCTATGGAAGAACAGAGAGTGCAAGTCTGAATCCTTTTCTGAAGAAAATTCCAAATAGAGGCCGTCTTTGATGAAGAAGGAGCGTGTATGATCGAAGGGCAAGAATTCATCGAGTTGGTCCCATGTGATAGTTGATGGCTTTGTTTCAAGATGTGGAACGATAGATAGAAAATCTATTCCATAGCGGGCAATTCCCTCCATCAGGGTTTTTGCTGTCTTGTGTTGGTCTTGTGCATGAGGCAAAACCAACGAATAGGTGGTTCTCAGTTGATGGAGTGCATCAAGTGTGAGAAGAAACTCTTTTTCCTTGATTTCTGGGGATAGCAAGTTCTCAAGGAGCGGTATATCTATGAATACTATTCGGTTCATCGATTGTGTGTGCATATGCATGGTCCTTATAAGAAAGTCAACTGCGAGCAAGTATATACGAAATAGAATTCGCAAATCAAGATACGTACGTTGAAGCCAAAGTTGCAGTCTAGAGCCCAATGAGGACTGTATTTGCTGACCATTGTTTGTATTCCTTATGTTTTGGAAAAAGAA
>JAQVVB010000147.1 GCA_028699215.1 Sphaerochaeta sp.
CCAGAGTTTTTAAATTACAACACCGTGTTTTTTCGCCCTCTACAGGACAAGGGCAGCGTCCCATGATCTTGTCTTTGGTGACAATCATGCTTTTGTACTTGTCCATCAAACGTTCTGCTGGGAAAAAGTCCTCATAGTCGGTTGGTTTTTTCCGTTCTTGTTCCACCTTGAAAAGAAGGTTGTTCATCAGTTGCTTGGAGCGTTGTCGTCCTTGCAGTTTGATGTCGGATGATGCATCCATCCAGGCAGAGAGTGGTCCTTTCTTCCATTGGATGAGGTCACAAGCTGTTTCTATGAGCTGTCGCTGTTCCTGGAAACTGAAATGATACAATTGGTCCAGCTGAAGTATATAATCCTGTTCTTCTTGAGGAAGAGTAGTGAAAAGTGGATGTTCCATGACCATCATTCTACAGGTTGCCGATTGCCAAAACAAGTTCATATGACTATTCTTCTGATATGAAGAACGAGGAAGAGAAACTCTATGGCACAGTATCTGAGGTAGAGAGCTTCGGGTCGGAAGCCCGTGAAGCGCTACCACCGGCAGAACAGGCAAAAGGGCTTCCCCATCTCAGTGGTGTTTATTTGATGAAAGATGCTTCGGACACCATCATTTATGTGGGAAAGGCCAAGGACCTCCAAAAACGGGTGACCAGCTACTTTCTTTCCAATCGGAGTGCCAAGACAGCTGCATTGGTAAAGAAAATCGTTCGTATCGAACACATCATCACTGGAAACGAGTATGAAGCCTTGGTCCTGGAAAACAACCTGATCAAGAAGTACTCTCCCCACTACAATATTTCCCTCAAGGATGGCAAAAGCTATCCGATGATCCGCATAACAAACGAACCTTTCCCAAAAGTGTTCAAGACTAGGAGAATCATCAACGATGGGTCGAAATACTATGGACCCTTTCCCGATGCGGGCAAGTTGGAGATGTATCTCGAACTCATTGAAAAACTCTTTCCCCTCCGTCGGTGTGGCATACCTTTGCGCAAACGTGATAAACCCTGCCTATACTACCATATAGGATTATGTAGTGGACCCTGTGCCGGATTAGTCACTGAACAAGAGTACGCTGTCTCGATACATGCCATTCAAAGCCTATTGGAAGGCAATACGGAATCCTTGGTGAAGCAGCTTACTGAAGAAATGATGAAAGCAAGCAAGGCGCTCAATTTTGAAGAAGCCGTTATCAAACGTGATCAGATAGATGCCATCAAAACCATTGCCATGGAACAACAGGTTCAGGACTTTGTGCAGGAAAGTCGAGATTATGCCGCCATTGAGATGCGAGGTCCGCTGTGCACCATCTCCTTGATGCAGATGCGCGACGGCAATCTCATTGGACGTGCCCTGTATCGTGCAGAAACGTTGGGGGAAGAGACCGAGACCTTGCTCAATTTTCTGGTCCAGTACTATGGTGATGGTCTTAAATTGCCACAATTCCTCTATGTCTCACATGAAATCGATGTTGAGCTCATCCGCCGTTACTTCGCCGATCAATTGGGAGGCAAACTTGAGGTGAGCATCCCAATCGAAGGAAAGTACTTCAGAATCCTCAGAATGGCCAGAGAGAATGCATCCAGGGATGTCGAGAAGCGGCTCAAGAGCCGAGATAACTCACAGGCTTTGGAGCTGCTTGCCCAAGAGCTCGGACTCAATAGTCCCCCCACACTCATCGAGGGTTTTGATATCGCACAACTTTCTGGAAAGTATACGGTCGCTTCTTTGATTTCCTTTAGAAACGGAAATCCTGACAAGCCAAACTACCGTCGATATAACATCAAGAGCCTACAAGGAAAGATTGATGACTATGAGTCCATGAGGGAAGCGGTTGCAAGGCGTTATACCAAGATCCTCAACGAGCATTTGGAACGACCGGGACTGCTTGTCATTGATGGAGGAAAAGGTCAGGTTCATGCGGTTCGGGAAATCCTGGATGATTTGGGGATGTTTGATATTCCTGTCATTGGATTAGCCAAGGATGTGGAAGAAATAGTCTTTGATGACAACCGTCCTTCCTTATTGCTTCCAGAACACAGTGAAGCCTTGCGTCTGGTCATTGCTGTACGTGATGAGTGCCATCGGTTTGCAACCAGTGCAAACCAAGCAGCTCGAAGCCGTGAAGCTTCTTTCAAGTTGTTGGAGTCAGTGGAAGGAATCGGAAAAGTCCGCAGCCAGGAGCTTATGAAGCGGTTTGGCAGTCTTGAAGTCCTATTGAGCAAGAGTGACGAAGAACTCGCAAAGGAAGGGAACCTTCCCCTTCCTGTAGCTCGTCGTTTGCTCAAGACCCTCAACCTCTAGAACGAGGCAAAGGGGATGGAGCGCATGGAGCCACCTTTTCGTACGATGATGCGATAGAGCATCTTTTCCAGCATCAAGGGGACCATCTCGCTTCCTGATTCCTTGACTGCGAGATCAGTATCGGCTATGACGGTGATGATTGCCCTACACTGGTCAAGATCGTAATTTGCGACAGCATTATGATAGGTGGTTTTGTCTCTGGGGTTTCTTATTGCAGAGGCTTTCCCAAGTACTTTCGCCCCGTTGAAGGCCTCATACTCACTTGCCCCTTTTTCCCGTTGTTCCTGAATGGAGAGCAGGCGTCTGAATTGCCAAAGCAATCCCGAAACCAAAAGGATTCCTGCTGAACTATCCCCACTACCCAAAATCACATGCACCATATCGAGGCTCTGTTTGAGTTCGCCTTTAGCTATCGCAGGAAAGAGGGTGAAGGCATCTTCCTCTCTGCTGTGGTGGATGTAGGTCTGTATATCCTCCTCAGTGATGGGTCGGGTCTTTTCTCCAGTCTGCCAAAAGAGCGTCAATTGGCTGCAGATGGTTCTCAGTTCCTGCGTGTTGTTTTCTACCAGCTCCAATAAAAGGTCCACACCATCAGAGGTGATGGAGAGTCCGAATCTTCTGAAATAGGTTCTGACCCAATCCGCTTTTTGGTTGTCAAACAATTCATAGAAAATCTTGGTGTTTTCCTTGGGTACAGCCTTCATGATTTTTGGTGCGATGGAGTTCTCCGCAGAGATGATGACCAAGGTTGCTGTATCGGTTGGATGAGATAAGTAGTCAGCAATAGCACCACTTAGGGATGCATTCATGAGTTCAGCCTGACTGAGAATGACTAAACGGTGTTCTGAAAACAAGGAGTTGTTGTTCAATGCCGCAAAAATCTCACCATTCTCTGTTTCGAATGGGTAGAATCGGTGCATCTCCAATTCCGAACCGACCTGTTTTCTCAGATCGTTCCGTATTTCCTTGAGCTTCAGCTCTTTTTCCCCGGTTTCAGGACCGAGGAGCAAATAAGCGGTATTGGTCATGCGTAGTTTCGAATGATGAGATGCAACTTGCCGTGGATTCTACAGGAACGAGTGATGATTGATCCTAAGGTGGCATTTGCAGGTCTTAACTCGATATTACCATTGGAAGGGTAGTATCCCTTGAGGGTAATTCCAGATTCCTCATCGCCCACAGAAGCTGCTACGATATCACCTGTATCGGCAACCTCACACTTTTTCAGTATGGCGATATCTCCATCAAGAATTCCTTCTTCGATCATGCTGTCTCCCCGAATCTTCAGGGCGAAATAGACATTATGGGTGTTTCTCAGAAGTGAAGAGGGTAGCTTGAGCAAATAATCAGTATTCTCTTCACTCATCAAGGGTGTACCGGCGGCGATGGTACCTAGGACAGGGACGGAAATCAACTCTTCACGAGGGTAATACTCTTCGGTAATAACCTCAATGGAACGGGAAATACCATCGGTGGTTTTGATGATACCCTTGGTTTCCAAAGCCTTGAGATGGTCATGAGCAGCTTTTACTGAAAAATTAAAATATTCAGCAGTATCCCTGACTGAGGGGGAATAGTTGTTTTTCTTGATAAATTCTTTAATAAAAGAAGCAACATCCTTCTGACGTTGGGTGAGTTCTCGCATTACTTACTCCTCGAAACGGTTCTGAAACAGAATCTGGATGGCTTCAGCCATCTCTTGTTCATCAGGACCGTCGCAGATCATGGTGAGTGTACTCTGGTAGGTTGCACCTAGGGTAATGATGCCCATGATGGACTTACCGTTGATCTTCATGGTGTCTTTTTCCAGAAACAGTTCACTTTTAAACTTATTCGCAACCTTTACAATATTGGCGGCAGGTCTGGCATGAATGCCAGCACGATTGCATACGGTCAACTCTTTTGAAACCATCAAAGCATCTCCTCGTTGATGTAGTACATTTTTCTTGCAGATTCACTTTCCAACCATTTGAGGACACTTTGGTCAAACTCTTTGGCAGAGTAATATCCGAGTTTTTTCAGACGTTCGTTACGTGCTGCAGTCTCTATGATGACAGGAATGTTTCTTCCAGGTTTTACAGGTATCACCACCATGGGTATTGAGATTCCCAAATAGGTGTCATGGAGGCTGTTCTCTCCTACACGGTCGTAGTTTTTCTCGGCATCCCATTGTTCGAGGTGGATGGAAAGCTGAACTTGCTTTCGGTCACGGATGGCTCCTACGCCAAACAGATTTGCCAAGTTCAAAATGCCCAGTCCCCGAATCTCCATATGGTGGGCCAGAAGGGGATTCTCTCCACTTCCAATCAGATAATTGTCGCTGATGTTTCTCAGCTTGACGGTATCATCGCTGATAAGTCGGTGGCCGCGTTCAATGAGTTCCAGTGCTGTTTCGCTCTTTCCCACTCCGCTTTCACCGGTGATCAGTACTCCTATTCCATATACCTCGACAAGAACACCATGTATGGTTTGTGTCGGGGCGAAGACCTCGTCAAGTGTCTGATACAGACGTCTTGAGAAGTCTGAAGAAATCAAATTGGTTCGTAGAATTGCAGTTCCCGATGCTTCTGATATTTCGGTGAACCGATCACTCGGATTACCATCGTCACAAAAGACACAACAGGGGATGTCATAGCTGAAGAGCTTTTCAATGCTTGCATAATTATGTTCAGCTTCCAGTTTTTCAAGATATACTTGTTCTCCACGACCGAAGACCTGGATGCTGTTATTGCTGAATTCATCAAAAAAACCACTGAGGGGAAGACCTGGTCGGCTAATTTTGCTGGTGGTTATTTTTCTGGAAAGTCCAGTTCTACCTGCAATGCAACTCAAACTGAGGTGGTTGTGTTCCTTTAAATCTAGATCCAGTAGGTCTAGAACGGTGAATTCTGACATCGCAAACTCCTTAGGGAAACACCCGTCTCTGTATGCTAATTACTATACAATTGTTACTTTTGTTTCGCAACCCCTGAAAACCAAGAGTTAGGTTGTTTGCTCGATTGCATAAAAAAACACAACATAGATGAAGGGAACGTTTTTCTAGAGCATATGCAGGCCAACAAAGAGATTGCCTTTAATTCTTATGGTTTTGATGTAATGAATTGAGCTTTCTTGCTTCCTACCTGCATCATTTGTCCATTGACGGATTGCATCCGAGGCCTTATCTTTGAAGTAGGACCATAGTCAAAGGAGGGCTTATGAATTTGACAATCAGAGGCATCCGTTACAACCCAAGTGACGAGACACGTGAATTCCTAGACAAAAAGCTGCAGAAATTACAGTTTGCTGAAGGATACCTTCACGATTTGGACATCGTCATCACGCGAGAGACCTTAGGACAAGGGTATCATTTGGATGCCAAACTCCATTTCTCATGGGGAACGATCAAAATGGTCAGCTACGATTGCTACGAGTTGTATGAGGGCATTGAGCTGATTACAGACAAAATCGAAGCAACTGCCCGAAAGGAGAAAAGTAAAATCAAAGAACATTGATGTATGTTTCAATACTGTAGAGGGGCGCGAAAGCGCCCCTTTCCTATTGTTCAAAAGATTAAGAAGAAACTAGTTTGTCCCTCTGATGAACGATGGGTCGATATTCAATTCATTGCGGTATTTTGCCACGGTTCGTCTAGCTACACTGATACCACGTTCCTTGAGCAAGTCAGATATCTTCTGGTCTGAAAGAGCTTTTTCGCCTTGATGTTCAACAAGTATCTGATGTATGACCTCTTTGGCTGCATTCTTTGATACTTCTCCTCCCTCTTCTCCCACGGCATTGCTGAACAACTTCTTGACAGGAATGATGCCCCAGTCTGTATCAATCCACTTTGCAGTGGATATGCGACTGATGGTGGTCTCATGTACTCCTATCTTGTCGGCAACGGTTTTTTGGGTGAGTGGTTTCAAGAACTGGGGACCTGAAAGGAAAAATTCCTTTTGGTATTCTGCAAGCACTTGTCCCACTTTATAGAGTGTTTGGTTTCGGATTTGCACTTGGAAAATCAAAGAATTGGCGTTCTTGATCTGTTGCTGGATGTACGCATGGGCTTGTTTTGCTTCTTCGCTCTCTCCCATCTCTTGGGCAAGTGCTTCGAAATCACTGTTTATATGGATGTCGGGTAACGATGAGTTGTTCATCTGCAACACAAGTTCTCCCTCTATCTGCTTGATGGACATGTCCGGAATGACAAATTGTTCAGGACCACTGGCAAACCCTTGTCCTGGGTAGGGTGTGAGGGTCTTCAAGAATGCATACAGGGCATCCAACTCTTCAATGTCTATTCCAAGGTTTTTTGCCACTTGGGTTTGTTTGTTGGCACGCATGAGTTCCAGGTTCTCATTGACCAACGCTTTGAAGATTTCAAGCTCCTCTCCTGATACTTTTCTTGCCTTTGCTTGGAGGATCAACGATTCCCTCCAATCCTTGGCGCCTACTCCCGCAGGGTCGAAGCCCTGGATGATGGAAAGCATCTTTTCCAGTAAAATCATCTGGTTT
>JAQVVB010000148.1 GCA_028699215.1 Sphaerochaeta sp.
AAAAGGATGAGTTGAGGGCAGGATACAAGTTGTCGCTCAAACCACCGCCACAGGTGAAAAGAGATCGTTCCAGGGTTCCCCTTGAGGAGAAAGTCCGATGCATTATGGCAATCGAGGCAGGACTCAGCATCCACCGGACTTCCCTAAAGTTCCACCATCAGGTTGTAAAAGAAACGAAGCTATAAAGGTTGAGGATTTTGTAGATTCTCTACCTGGTCCCTCAAGCCTTTAGACAAAGCTCTGAATGACCTTTTTTAGCGGTTTCTGTGGGAAATATGGAAGTTCTTCCCTGTACAGATAATATAGGTCTATTATCGATACAATGAACGTGTATTGTTCGTGGCTTCCGCGTGGGGGAATGCATCGAGCATAGGTTATTCTATCGTAGAACAGGAGAAAACCCTTTACTGCAAAATCTAGCCAGCCAACTAAAGAGGTGTAATCCTTAAGTTTGATTTCTGTCTTTCACTTCCAAGGGAGAAGTCATATGTTTTTACCTACGATTTGAATGGATGTGTACAGTTCGTTTACATCTCATCCTCATCAAACTCCACCTCCACCTCGGCTTTCGCATATGATTCGATTCTGGCGTGGATGTCTACTTCACTGACAAACCAGTTATTGGCACGGCAAAGTTGCATGAACTCGGCAATTCGGTTAACCCCTGTAATCTCTCGTAACGTGATTACCACTCCGAAATGCAATCCCTGACCGGATTTTGTCTGCAGACGTTCCTTGGTCTTGATATTGATACCCCAGTTGGGCGATGATGGGCTGAGCCGTTTCTTTGGAAGGTTGCGTTTCTTTATTCCTTCTGATATGTGTTTCACGTTATCCCATTTTCGATAGCTATCTCGTACTTCCTTTTCAAACAAAGAGTGTGGCTCATCATCTCCTTGCAAGTTATTGTCGATTGACCGCAGCTTGCCTTCCTTGTCCATCCTTCCGAAATGAATGTCCATTTCTGTATCTGTATAATCGACTCCTTGCGAACGGGAACACTTTGGAAAATAACAAAGCGTAGCTCTCGCGACATATGGAAACTTTTCTTTGTTCATCGGAACAGGGATGGTGTATGCATAGGTTTCATACGCTTCGGATACTCCCTGCACCACAAACTTGATCTCTCCATCAGGAGTATTCAAAACATCCTCTATTCGTTTTGGGACAACTCCAAAGCCAATAAGGTCCCTATTGGTGATGGTGTTTTCCCACCCCGCGGCAGAATCAAGAAGCAGGGCTTTTGCGACTTCCCTGGGAAAACCCATGATATGTATCAGATATGCCAATTTTCGAGCGATCCAAGGAGCCGCAAACGATGTCCCCATTTCCTTAACTCTTCCTCGACTGGAATAGACGACCATACCATCCTCACGATCGCCACCGAAAACAGCAACGTCGGGTTTCTTGAAAAAATACAGCACTGGTCCCTTACGGGCATATTCCACCGGTTTTCCCGTCAAGGATACTGAATTAACCACCACAGAATTGATGGAATCGGCAGGAGCTCCAATCCTCGGATAATTACTATGGCGGTCTCGATTGTTTGTTCCTGCCACCACAAAGATGACATCATTTTCAAATTGTAGTTCATCCAGGAGAGTTGCCTCAGGAGAGATGAAATTCGGCTCAATCTCCAGAGGAGAACCAAGGGACAGATTCCATACCTTGATATCCTTATTCGTTTCCACAATGGCACGAATCTCTTTTATCAGGTGCGCTGTACTGTTCTTCGAATGTTTTGCAACTCCAAAATGTCGGACACGGAAACGTCCACAGCCATCATCAAGATGGGCATTCAAGGAGGGCCCATCGACAAGGATGGATGAGATTGCCGTTCCATGTACGTAATCATCATTCTCGATAAGGTCTGGGGATACCATACACTTATAATCCACCCATGAAGAGAAATAGGCTTTTTGATCGAAGAGCGTGTCGATGACACCTATGACTGGCTCGTTCATTGGTTCTGGAATAGAAAAACCAGATGAAGGACCAGTGCCATTATCGATGGGTGCATCAATCCTTCCAAAATCAGCTACCGCCATCGCAATCAGATAAGGAGCCTCGCTGATAATTTTATTGTACTGGTCAGGCGTCACCAGCCAAGTAACCTCGTCCAAAGCCCTGATATTTTCTTCCTTCAGCCCCAGTTTCTCGAGAACTTCTTCCCTTTTCAGCCCTGTGTCATACAGGGTGACAATCTGGCTGCCTGAAATGGGGAGTATCCGTTCTTCAACTCCAAAATGATCTATATAACAGGCATCCTTGATAATACGGCAAAACTTGGACTTGCTCAGTTTGTGAGCAGCGATGACTTTTTCTTCCTGTTTTTTCCTGCGTAGCTCTTCTGGTGTGAGATCTCTTTTAAGATTCTGAGTATTATTATTCAAGATATCCATTTCTTGGGCAGTAAGGGTAGAGTCAAAGCCTTCCTTCAGTATAGAGAGGGCGTTGCGCAACTGTTCCAATCCGTGTTCAAAGGTTCGCACATTGATACAATGTGTGATGATATGTTTAGGGTTTCTCTCATCTGAGAATTTTGCACCGACAATAGTCGTATTGGGAGATACTGCTCCTTCAGCTAGTATTGCTCCCATGCGGTTGCTTTTTGCTACGACGTCCTTGTAATATACTGAGATCAAGGGCTTGAATAACCTGCGCTCCTCTGTCCAATAGCCTTGGACACTCTCAAGAGACTGTATCAATCTTTCAATATCGGAAACGCTGACTTTTTCGTCTTTGGGCAGAGTTGTCGCCCCGGGTATACTCCTATTGCGAGCCTGATTGAATTTTCCTTTCAATTCCAACACTTTGTTCATTTTTTATTCTCCATAAGCTCTCGGGATACCCGACTTTTTGAAACCTTGGACAGGATTTCAATATCGCGTACAGAGAACCCCAGGGTCTGGAACTCCTTATAGTCGCCGGAAAAACCTGGTTTTATCTGTTTGAACAACCTTGATAGATAATCAAATTCTTCATTGGGATTACTGAATGCGATAGCTGTCTTAATAAGATTCTTCAGCTCTCCGGGATAGGGGATGGGATTCATCAGCGCTATTATTTTTCTGAACAACCTTATATTCCGTCCTTGAAACTTGAACTGCTGCAACAAGTCTTCGAGAATGATATCGGCAATTTCCTGAAGATCTTTTTGTGTATAGCGATTGAAGTCCAGTACTTTGTCAAAACGACGGATAAGGGCTTTGTCAAACGATTCGAAAAGATTTGTTGTTGCCAGCAGGACAATACGGCTGTTGAGGCCGTCCAGCCCTTTCAATACAGCTGAGGTGGCCCTGCCCATTTCTCGCATGTCATGCAAGTTGGTTCTGTCAAGGGCTATGGAATCAAGTTCATCGAACAGTATGATGATCTGTTCTGGATAAGGGACGTTATTTATTTCTGCAAACAATTCCGCGATATTTTTCGAGGTCTGGCCCATCTTGCTGTCTACAAGCAAATCAAAGTCCACGATATAGAGTTGTCGGTTGAGAATTCGTGCCAGCTGTTTCGCACTCTCAGTCTTCCCTGTACCCGGAGCTCCCTGGAACAGGAACTTATTCACCCCAGCTCCATAACTGACTGCATTGACGATGCCTATCAACTCATCCTTAATGCATTCTGGAAGAGGCAAGGTGGTAGGTGAATACTCGACTTTTCTCAGATAGTCCATCTTTCCATTCAGCACCTGGGGAATAAAAGTATTCTTGTCAGACAGCAAAGCCATGATATAGTCACCAAGCTCAGTGTCATTAGTCCTGTTAAAATCAACGGCTATTGCGTAGGCTTCATCACGGAAAGCCGCGTCATTTCTTTCTATATAGTACTTTACTAGATTGATTACGTTCTTTTTTTTCATATTTTAATATTTCCATTGCATTTATTCGAGGACACCATACTATGGACACATACTCTATATTTTGGGACACATATATTAGTAAACTCAAATTAACTATACACACACTGATGTGTTTGCACAAGATAAAATAAAAAATTCTAGGTACAGGGAAGTGCAGTCGGGCATAGATTACTGTATCACATAGTGGGTGAGAATCTTTGCTTGTTGAATATTTGCACGCAATAGCACCAGGGATTGCGTGAGACAGTACCTATGCTTCGCTTATTCTGTACAATCTGTACTATTGGGAATGAATGTTTTTCTAAAGATGAGTTGGGGGCAGAATACAAGTTGTCGCTCAAACCACCGCCACAGGTGAAAAGAGATCGTTCCAAGGTTCCCTTTGAGGAGAAAGTCCGATGCATTATGGCAATCGAGGCAGGACTCAGCATCCACCGGACTTCCCTAAAGTTCCACCATCCGGTTGTAAAAAGAAACGAAGCTATACAGGTTGAGGATTCTGTAGATTCTCTACCTGGTCCCTCAAGCCTTTACCTTATCTAAGCCAATACATGACTATTGAGCCAATGGACGTCACTATGAATTACGAAAAAAGGTGGAATTACACCTAAATTCGGAATAGAAAGGTCCTACCATGGAAATAAAAAGGGATGTCTACCTCAATGAATTGATTGACAGAGAGAAAAATAGCCTGGTGAAAATCATCACTGGAGTTCGTCGGTGTGGCAAGTCCTACCTTCTTTTCAACATCTTTCACAACTATCTCATTAAAAAGGGAATTGACGAGAATCATATAATCGAAGTTGCTCTTGATGACCGTACAAATATTGAACTGCGTGACCCTGACAAGATGCTGGCCTATGTGAAAGCAAGAATAAAAGACGAGAAGACACACTATGTCATTCTGGATGAGGTGCAGTTCATGCATGAATTCGAAGATGTATTGAACAGCCTCTTGCATATTCGAAATGCGGATATCTACGTCACTGGCAGCAATTCCAAGTTTCTTTCTTCCGATGTCATAACAGAGTTCAGAGGCAGAGGCGATGAAATCAGGATTCACCCTTTGAGCTTCTCTGAATTCGTTACTGCCTATGATGGTAAGGACACTGATGAGGCTTGGGATGACTATGTCAATTATGGAGGACTACCCCTTGTCCTTTCGTATAGGACCCCAAGGGCAAAAGGCGAATATCTATCCACTCAATTTGAAAAAGTATACATGAGTGACATTGTGGATCGCCATCATATAAGAAACAAAGAAGAGATGGATGAACTCGTAGACATCCTCGCCTCGGCAATTGGGTCGTTGACCAATCCTCTCAAGCTTTCCAAAGTCTTCAAGAGTATCAAGAACAAGAACATCAGCGATAAGACCCTCAAGACATATATTGGGTATCTCCAAGATAGTTTTCTGATCAGCAAGGCTGTACGTTTCGATATTAAGGGCAAGAAGTATATCAATTCGCCCGCAAAGTATTACTTTGAGGATGTAGGACTGCGAAACGCTCGGCTGAACTTCAGGCAGACCGAAGAGAATCACATCATGGAGAATCTTATTTACAATGAACTTCGCTACAGAGGGTTCTGTGTTGATGTCGGCGTTGTCACGATATTCGGGAAGGACAAGAATGGCCTGACCCTAAAGAATCAGCATGAAGTAGATTTCGTTGCCACGAGAGGCAGCCAGAAGTATTACATTCAATCCGCTTTCAGGATGAATGACCAAGATGAGGTCAACCAAGAGCAAAAATCATTGCTGAAAATCAATGATTCTTTCAAGAAAATAATTATAGTGGGGGAGAACATCAAGGCCAGAAGGAATGAAGAGGGAATCATGACAATTGGAATGAGAAACTTCTTGCTTGACGAGAATAGTCTCGAGCTCTAGTTTATGTTCACGTATTTCGAAAAAAGGTGAAATTACACCTAAATTCGGAATAGAGAATGTAGTTGTTACTAAAAGTGGTGAAGACATTTTCTTGTGCTCGACAAGGAGAAGGAAATGTCTTCATATGAAACAAGGAAGAAGGTTGTTGGCCTTTACCTCAAGTAAAAAGGATCGAAGCTATAAAGGTTGAGGACTCTGTAGATTCTCTACCTGGTTCCTCAAACCTTTAAATAAAGCTCTGAATGACCCCTTTTGGCGGTTTCTGTGGGAAATATGGGAGTTCTTCCCGGTACTGATAATACAAAAACGGTTACACCCGGATTTTTAATTGCTATTCTTGTTGATTTGATTCAATCAATTCAATCAGCTTTTTCCCCATCATTTCGATTACTCCTACTACCAGGGCATTGCCCATACAGAAATATCTGAATTTCTCAGGCATGCCTGTATTGGTCCAATTGGCTGGGAATCCATCCAGACGTTCACACTCAACAGGTGTGAGCAGCCTTAACCTTTTTGTCTGCGGATCCATTATTACATGAGTTGAACGGTTTTTGCTCGACTCTGAAGTCAACATGGTCCTACTGGGTCTGTCCAACGGTTCTGGATAAGGGATGGCTCCTTCCGTATAATGGTATACGAATCCTTCCTTGGTAGTTCTCATTTCGCTTTTTGAACCTTTCATCTTGGTCCATTTATCCAAATCTTGTTCCTTGATATAATATTTTTCGTCAACGTCCTTCTCTAGGATTTCACCAATAGTCTTTCCCTTGGCCACAGGTTCGGAAACCAAATCAGCAGTGTAGCAGACATGGCCAGTCGAGAAACCTGCTTTAGAAAAGCTGGTCTCGAAAGTTTGGGTTATTTGTACCAAGTCCTTAGGTATGGTGATTGTTTTCAATGCTGCACTAGCACTTACCTTGAATGTGCTGGCAAAAAACCCTTTTTGAAAGAGTATCTCTTCAGGGGAATATTC
>JAQVVB010000149.1 GCA_028699215.1 Sphaerochaeta sp.
CTTCCATCAGCTGAAGGTCAGTGGTAAGGAATCCAACTAGCTTGGCGGCAAGGTCCTTGTCTTCAGCATAGGCGGAAACACTGAAGGCATTCTCACCGGCGAGCAAATCAGTTGCCTTGCCTTTTCCACCATCGATGGCGGGATAGAGCATGACACCAAGTTTGTTTTTGTAGAAGTCAGGGTTTTCAGTCTTCACGATGCTGAGCATATTGCTGGTCTGGACAATCATTGCAGCTTGCTCGGCATAGAACATGACGCGTGAACCGCCGGTATTGTAGTCGATGCCATTCACACCTTCGGGGAAATATCCCTTCTTGACCATATCCTGCAGCATCTCGCCAGCCTTCACAAAGACCTCATCGGTGAATTTGACTTCGCCATCAATGGCTCTCTTGAAAATGTCCGGTCCACCGAGTCTCATCGAGAGCAGTACAAAGTGCTGTGCACCGGGCCACTTGGCCTGGTTGGCCAGAGCAAAGGGAATGATGCCGTTCTTCTTGAAGGTTTCAGCTACCTGTACAAGCTCACTATAGGTCTTGGGAGGAGTCAGGTTGTACTTCTTGAAGAGGTCTTTGTTGTAGTACATGATGGTGGAGGAGTTCATGTACGGCGAGCCGTATACCTTTCCATCATACACGTTCAGGGCGAATGCACTTTCACTTACCTGGTCCTGCCAAGCTTTGCTTGCCTCTGTGATGTCGGCAACCATACCTGCATCAACAAAGGATTCCAACCAACTGCCACCCCACGAATGGAATACGTCAGGAAAATCGTTTCCGGTCACCGTCTTGAGTTTTGTCTTGTAGGGGTTTGCTTCGATGACAGAGATGTTCACCTTCACCCCGGGGTTAGCAGCTTCAAATCTTCGTACTGCGTTCTCAATCGGCTTTTTTGCAGTCTCATTTACCTGGATGTGCCACAGCTCAAGGGTCGTAGTCGGTTTTGCTGCTGTTTCAGCAGCTCCTCCAGCGTACAGACCGAATGTGACGGCTACCATAAGCAGCAGAGCGATCATCATAGTCTTCTTCATAGTTTTCTCCTTTTAGAAATCTCCGAGCAAGCTCGGTTGTTCACACGTTGTTTTCAATTGCACATGAGAAGATGTTGCATCAGAAACATGGATGGCATGCATAATCTCAAGCACATGCCGGGTCAGATCCCCATTTGCCCGATGGCCTTCACCAAGTGAGATTGAACGAGCCATCTCAGAAATTCCCAAACCACGAGAATTCTCCTTGTAGGAGTAACGCAACGGGATTTCTGACCATCCTTCCTCTCTGAACCTCCTGAGCCTTACCGGGCCTCCGAAGGTATTGGGGTCAGGCACTTGGAGGGTTCCCTCCGTTCCGTAGATTTCGATGAAGGGCATCGAATGGTTCCAGACATCAAAGCTGGTGACGATGGTTCCTGCAACCCCACTGGCAAACTCCAACAAGCCTGTCACGTGGGTGGGTACATCCACGGTGATTTTCGACCCCTTCAGAGGCTCACTGAGAATTGTTCGCTCAGCAAAGGACGTTTTTGTCAGGCCGCTCAGCCGCTTGACCGGGCCAAGCAGATGGACCAAGGCGGTGAGGTAGTAGGGTCCCATGTCAAACATCGGGCCCGCTCCTTCCTTATAGTAGAACTCAGGATTTGGATGCCAGTGTTCATGGCCGTGGTTCATCATGTAGGCACATGCAGCTACAGGTTTGCCAATCCATCCTTCCTCAAGAAGTTTTCGGGATGTTTGCAGCCCGGCCCCAAGGAAGGTGTCGGGAGCCCCGCCGATGCGTACCCCCTTCTCTTTTGCGAGTGCAAGCAAGCGATTGGCCTGTTCCATGTTCAGGCTCAGTGGTTTCTCAACATACACGTGCTTTCCTGCAAGCAAGGCCTGCTCACAGATGGCAAAGTGGTGTTGGGGTGTGGTGAGATTGAGAACAATCTCAATTTCAGGATCGGCAATGAGTGCATCAGCATTCATGATATTGGGAATCTGGTACTTCTCTGCATTCTCTTTTGCTCGTTCCTCGATCAGGTCGGAAATGGCGTGGATGGTGATGAACTCCTTGAACTTGGTAGTCAGGTTATCCAAGTAGATTCCACTGATTTTTCCAATGCCGATGATTCCAGCTTTCATGGGTGTTTTCATATCAGAACATCTTCCTGTCGGTTTTGAATTCATCGATGGTAAGGCCTTTGCGAACAGCCTCTCGTTTTCCTTCAGCGGCCCAGAGCATGCCGCGTTTCATCAACTCCCATGCCTCAGGTACATCAAAGACATCGTTATGATGGCCGAGTGCATTGTAGAAGACTCTTCCGTGTCCCCATTTCTTCGTCCAAATGACAGGAACACGCACCACACCGTTGGTGCTGTGATACCAGTGGACAGTAGGGAATTCTGTGGTTGCAAGTACTTCTACTGCAGGGTCGACATGAAGGTAATACTGTTCAGTGCATACCTTGAAATCTTCAATATCCTTCACTAATTCAGAGGAGGATTGGCGGATGTTTACGGTGAATGGAACACCATCCCCGCCGGGGTGTGCAACCCAGTTACCGCCGGTCATAAATTGCCAAGCAACATTTGTTCGGAAGGCATCACACATTCCACCATGGCAGCCAGCCAGGCCGACTCCAGAACCAATAGCCTCCAGAATTGGGCCAACAGCATCTTTTGGGAGTTCTCCCATAGTCCAGATAGGAACAAAGAGATCAAGTTCCATCAAACGCTCTTTCTGGGAGAAGATATCAAGATCGTGGTACATATCTACGACAAAATTGTTGTCTTCTAAAAATTTTTTGCATCGAGCGGAGACTAAGTCGGGCTCATGTCCTTGCCATCCACCAACGAGGATTGCAGCTTTTCGAACGGTATCATGCATGTAGGGTGTTCCTCCTACTTGACACAATACGTCTTGTAGGGGGCCCCCGCTCGCCACTTATTGCCTAGAACACCTCAAAAATTGCTATTTTAAATACTTGTTCCGATATTCTGTCGGGCTGCAATACAAATATGTTCTGAAGGTGCGATTGAAGGTCTTGATACTGGTGAATCCACATTGATAGGCAATGTCTGTAATCTGATCATTCGTATCAATGAGCAGAGACTCAGCTCTCGTGAGCCTGAGCCTGGTAAGGTAGATATGGAAAGTCTGGCCGGTATGCTGATGGAAGAACCTTGCAAAATGATACTTGCTGAGGTGTGCAACGTCCGCAATAGTGTCCAGCGATATCTCATCCGCATAGTTCTCATGCACATACTTGAATACCTTGTCCAAGATGACATTGCGGTTCGTCCGTTTCATGATGTCCAGGTTGCTGATTTGCTGGATGGGAGCTTCCCTGAAGAGCAGGAGAAAGAGCTCAAACATGGTACTTTTGATGGCCAACCGGTAGCCTGGTGTCTGTTGCTTTGTCTCTGTGTTTGCCTTGTCGAAGAGAGATAGAACTTTCCTATGAAGCTGAGGATTTTTTCGCTCTGAGAAGAAGGGATCCTTTGCCAAGGAGGTGTGAGTGAAAATCATATCCCGTACTTCAGAGAGTGAAGGGTCGAGAAAACCCAGACCTATTTGGGCAAGCGTTACCTTGGTCCCGAAGCCTGCATCAAAGAAGCCATGAATGTAGTTAGGGTTGATGAAGAGGATGTCATTGGTTTCAAGTTCAAAGTACTTGCCCTCTATTTGGGCTCGGATATGCCCACTTTGAATCTTGATGATCTCAATGCAGTCGTGCCAATGCAAGGAGAATCCGCGAAGGTATGCATCCCACAAATAGATGGGGAAGGTAGGTTCGAGATATCGCTTTTGGTTCCAAGGTTTGCTTTCCATCCTCTCCATTTCAGCTCCAAACTATGATGTAAATCGAGTGAGACAGCAACAGCAAACAATGAGTCTACAGCTTCGCGTACGCTCCTGCCCGTCTGAGTGCCTCGGTGATTTTGGCCCAATCCTGAGCATCTCGGAACATCCAGCTGCCGGTCATGCCCAGCACATGGGGATTGGCCAGGTAGTGGGCAGTCACTGCTTCATCGATGTGTCCAGCAACAAAGAAGGAGAAATCCCCCTCTTGTGCCATCCTATCGATGAATGCAAGACCCCCGAGCTCTTCTACAGGATAACAGCCAAGCACATCAAGATTCCACTGCTTGGCGAGGGTTGCTTGTGTGGTTACCGGATAGATTGGAATCGACCGGCTCTGGCAGAGCCCGATCATCTGCTCATCAAAGCAGGGTGAGAAGAGGAAGGCAGCCCCGTTGTCCAAAGCCTGAAGTGCTTGTGCATAGGTCTGTACGTTCCCACCCCCTGCAAGGATATCCCCTTGCATAGCGAGGTAGCGCAAGAGTTCAAACCCGCCATCTTGCTGTACCGATACGTTGACAGCTCCCACGCCGCTGGTGCGCAGTGCTTTTGCAAGCTCCGGTCCAGCATCCTTGGGAAAGGCCTTTGCCATGGGTATGCAGCGAATCTTGGCCAATATCTGGGTGGTCTTGTCCATCTTTCGTTCCTCCTGATTCTTTCAGTTTACTTGGTTTGTGCCATCCAGTCGACCAGAAAATAGTAGAGGATGAAGATGATGCTGCTGATCGTCCAGGTGACAGGATAGGCCCAGAACACCACACGGACATCCAGAAAGAGTGAAAGCCCGACCTGGATGAAAATGATGCGGAATACACACCAGATTGCAAGCATGACGCTCATCGGTACGATGGATCTTCCTGCCCCACGGAAGATGCCGGTCATGACGTGGCTGAGTGCGAGAGCCCACATGAAGAAGCTGGAAATCTTTGCTTTCTCAATACCGATGGCAATGACGGCAGGATCTCGGCTGAACAGGCTGATCAAAGGATATGCTCCGAAATAGAGCAACAGGCCGATGGACTCGGCTAAAATCATGGCGAAGAGAGCCCCGAACCGTGCGGCTTTGCGAACCCGCACATACTCTCTTGCCCCAAGATTCTGTCCGGTGAAGGTTGTCAGGGCGAGAGCGAAAGCGGTGATGGGGATGAATGCGAAGCCTTGGATGCGCATGAAAGCACCATTGCCTGCCATGGCATCAGCACCAAAGAGATTGATGGAAGCTTGCAAGATGACATTTGCGAAAGACGTCACCGAATTCTGGATCCCCGAGGGGATGCCAAGCCTGAGGACTCGTTTCAAGAGATACGGATGGAATTTGATGGAACGCACCCTCACCCTGACCAAGTCCTTGGTGGTGAACAAGAGGCGGAAACAGAGGATTGCACTGACTCCTTGGGAGATGACCGTGGCATAGGCAGTCCCCGCAATACCAAGATGGAAAACCCCGACGAAAACCAAATCAAGGATGATGTTCAGGATTGCCGCGACAACCAGGTAGTAGAGTGGGTGCTTGCTGTCTCCCACTGCTTGCAGGATTCCGCTGGCAGTGTTGTAGAGCACCAGGGTGCTGATCCCCAAAAAGTAGATGCGTACATAGCGGGACGCATCGTCGTAAACTTCGACAGGGGTCTGCATCCAGGTAAGGATGAGCGGGGTGAGATAGTATCCCAGGATGGTGAGCAAAACGCTGCTGGCGATGCCGAAGGCTACCGAGGTATGGACTGCCTTTCCGACTTCTTCCTTGTTCCCTTCCCCAAACGAGGTGGAGATCACCACCCCGGCCCCCACAAAGATTCCCTGGAAGAGACCGACAAGCAGCATGGTCAGGCTTGCAATGGAGGAGATGGCAGCCAAGGCCTCTTTGCCGACAAAGTTGCCGACTACCAGTGAGTCGGTGGTATGGTAGAGTTGCTGGAACAGATTGCCAAGAAAAATGGGAATTGCAAAGGAGAGGAGGTTCCTTTGTATTGAGCCCTTGGTCATGAGTTTTACATGCGTTCCCATATGGTCTTGTACTCTAGTCCATCAAGGCCATTCATGCAATCCACAATGCAGATAAGAAATGCTGAATATTTGTGCTGGCATGTATGGAAGTTTTGGCTATATACTAGCATATACGTACTAGTTCATTACTCATCAACCCGGTTGCATCAAGGTGTTTGCTGTAGAATTTGGTTTTCTGAGAAGGGAGATGCTGTTTGAAACGAAAGATATTGGTTGTGGGATTATCATCCCAGGACACCAGAGCGATGCATGCCCTCTTGGATGCAACCTATTGGCTGACCTCAATTGAACCTGATGAGGTCTTGCACCACTTGTATACTTCCGATGGTATCGATCTGGTCATTCTTGATGAGGCAGTTCTTTCAGAGAAACTCCTTGCCTCCTTGCTGTGTGAAGAGATCTCAGCAAAGCTTCCTTTTTGGGTATACGGGTCTGAAGATCTTCCGTTTGTCTGTCAGCTGACAAAACCCTTGCAATCGAGTGAGCTCGTGGACCGGCTCGAGCAACTCTTCGGCCAGCCTGATCAGCATACGCTTGAAGAGCGGCTGGAAGAACAGACCTCTCTTTTCAATGCCATCTTCTGGCAAGCTCCCATGGGAATCACCATCTCTCATGGGAAGAGCCCTGCAGCAGGGCACATAAGCGAACTATTCAATGTTAATCCCAAGTTCGAAGCAATCACCGGCAGAACCAAGGAAGAGCTGATGGAGCTGGGTTGGGCGAGCATCACGCATCCTGACGATCTTGTGCAGGATATGAAGCTGTTCTCTCAGCTGCAGGACGGAGAGATACCCAGCTATTCCATGGAGAAACGATACCTCAAGCCCGATGGCTCCTATGTCTGGGTTGATATGGTTGTTGCCCCGCTCAACCTTGCGAACGG
>JAQVVB010000150.1 GCA_028699215.1 Sphaerochaeta sp.
TGCAAGAAAGCGGGTTCAAACACCCGCTTTCTTGTCATCTGAACGTTGGTTGGATATACTCATCAGGAAAAGGGGTTCTCGGTGCAGGAAGAAAAAGAGATCAGTTCAACTACAGACGGCAAAGAATTTCATATCCAAGCCTTTGATGGTCCTCTTGATGTTCTGCTGTATCTGATCCAAAAGTCTGAGGTGAATATTTATGATATCCCAATCTCGCAGATCACGGACCAATACCTTTCATATCTGAAAAGTTCCACATCCTTGGAAATAGCTGACCTAACCCAATTTTATAAAATGGCAGCAGATTTACTCTATATCAAGAGCAGGATGTTGCTACCCGTTGATCTTGAATTCGATGAAGAGTACGAAGACCCTCGTCAAGAATTGGTTGAAAGACTGCTTGAGTATCAGAAGTTCAGAAAATACACGGAATTGCTTGCAACTTCCGGAGGTTCAGGAGAGTTCTTCATTACGCGTAAACAGTCTCAGTTCATGTTGCCTTTTGGTGATGAAGAACTTTTCAATGATGTCACCCTACAGGATCTTCTTAAAACTTTCTCAAAACTGATGACAAGCATCACACCCAACAAAGTTTTCAATGTGTATGAATCGGTTACCGTCAACGAGAAAATCGCCTTGATGCATGAACTTTTTGAGGTTAAAGAATACCTTTCCATTGCAGACATCATCATTCATCTGGACGATCCTCTCCATATTATTTGTACTTTTATGGCAATCCTTGATGCCTGTAAATTGAAAATGATATACATCGAGCAAGCAGAACCATTTGGAGAAATCCTTATCAGAAAACGAGAAAATGACATAGATGAAAATCTTGCCGATCTCTATGACCAAGAGTATGATGATGTGACTTCAGGATATGAAGATGGTGAAATCGATGAAAATTCTGAATTATCCATATCAAATGAAGAAGAATTGGAGTTTTTTCGAAAAGATTCTCTTCAAGATGCACAATCTGGCGTCATAACTGCTGACGATGGTCGGGTTTTTCTATATGATGAAGAAAGTGAGGCTGAACAAATCCCCCTAGATGAGGATTAGTTCCAAAAAACGGAGGATAGAGAGTTTTGAAAGGCAAGGCAGAGCAACTGAAATCGGGCCAGAAGATTCCAGGTCCAATTCTCAGTGTCGAAGCACGATTGACAGAAGCTTTTCTCTTTCTTGAAAACGAACCAGTTTCACTCGAAAAACTGATGAGGATGGGTGATTTCTCCCAAGAAGTCGCAACAGAAGCTCTCTCTGAGCTGAAAGAACACTATAACCTCTACATGCATGGAATGGACTTGGTCGAAAGTCAAGGAGCATTCCAGTTCGTTCCCTCTTCCGATTTACATGACAGGCTGAAATCTTGTTATGGAAAAAGGGTAGACCGTCGCTTATCCAAAGCTGCTCTGGAAACCCTCTCCATAGTGGCATATAGCCAACCGGTCACCCGTCGTGAGATTGATAACATCAGAGGCGTAACCAGCGATACCATCGTACGGCTCCTCAGGGAACGAGAATATATCAAAGTTGTTGGCCGGAAAGACGTCCCTGGCCATCCTTGTCTGTATGGGACGTCTAGAAAATTCCTTTACGAATTCAATTTGAGCAGTATCAGTGCACTGCCAAAGCTTTCCGACATTGATCGGCAGCGGTTCGATAAGGTCGATGAACAGGAGAAAGAAGCATTATGAAATTAGATTATCCAATCCGGCTACAGGCCTATATGGCAAAAAGCGGTTGTGGGTCTCGCAGATCCTGTGAGACATTGATTTCCGCAGGAAGAGTTACGGTGAATACGAAGCGCGTCACCGAATTGGGCACAAAAGTAAATGAAGAGGATGTCGTTATGGTTGACGATGAGCTCATCGAACCAAGTGACAAAACCTACTACTACGCATTGAACAAACCCAAAGGGTATGTTTGTACGAACTATGATCCAAATGAAAAGTTGTATGCCAGGGATTTGATAAATATTCCTGACCGTAACCTGTTGTTTCATATCGGCAGATTGGACAAAGAGTCCACAGGTCTTATTCTTTTCACCAATGATGGCGATGTTGCCCAGAAACTGATGCACCCTTCTCAACAAATTGAGAAAGAATACATGGTCAATTGCAGCACTGAAGTTCAACGTGAAGACCTTGAAGAGGCCCTTAAGGGTGTCTACATTGACATCAAACAGCCATATAGAATCAAAAGATTCGAAATTCTCACCAAGAAATGGGTACGTATTGTCTTGACCGAAGGAAAAAACCGAGAAATCAGAAAGATTTTCAGCTACTACGGGTATGATGTCAAACAACTTGTCCGTGTAAGGATTGGCTGTCTCGAACTTGAAGATCTCAAGATTGGCGAATATCGAACAGTTACTGCTGCTGAAATTGATGCTATGCTCTCAGGTTCAACTGAAAAACCCAAGCAGGGGAGACGTTAGGAATGGTAGTTGCGATAGATGGGCCCGCTGGAGTTGGGAAAAGTTCAATTGCTAAAATGATTGCCGATCAATGTGGTTTCTATTATTTGAATTCCGGCTCGTTCTATCGTGCCTATACGTTGATGCATATTCGTTCAGGAAAAGACCCCCTCGACAATAATGATGTTTTGAAAACAGCAAAGAACACTTCCATCACCATCAAAGAGGGCTTGATTTGTGTTGACGATATCAGCATTGAGCATCTGTTGCATACACCACAAGTCGATGAATTTGTAGCCAAGGTATCCGCGTTCCCCCCGTTGAGATTACTTGTTAATGATCAATTGAGAGAAATTTCCAAGGGTTTGGATGTTGTGGTAGAAGGAAGGGATATCACAACGGTTGTTTTTCCTGACGCTGATTTGAAATGTTTTTTCGACGCAAAACCTGAAATTCGTGCTGAGCGCAGATTCAAGCAACACCCCACGGATCAGAGCTATGAAACCGTCCTCCAGCAAATCATCGAAAGAGATGAAATCGACCGAAATAAAGAGGTTGGGGCATTAAAAATCGCTGATGATGCCCTGTATATCGACACCTCATACTTGACTATAGGTCAAGTTTGTGAGAAAGTGTTATCTGCTATTTTTGCGCTTAAAAGCGAAATAAATAGGTAAATTTAGGATCAGGAGAAATCAAGTGGCTGAAGAAAAAGAAATGGATGAAAAGAAGACCAAAATGCAGGATATGCTGCAGGAGGAATATCTTAAATCTCTTGATGGAATCGAAGACGGTCAGCTCGTGGCCGGTACTGTTGTCCAGGTAAACAACGAGTATGTGTTCGTAGACGTCGGTTACAAGAGCGAGGGACGCATTTCCCTTGATGAATTCGCAACAGTTCCTGAAGTTGGTGAAGAGGTAAAAGTCGTTATCATCAATAAGGAAGGAAAGGGCGGACAGATTGTCGTTTCCAAGAAACGAGCCGATTTCAAAGAACGCACTGATGAACTGAAGACTGCTGCTGAAAGCAGATCTCCTGTTTTGGGCAAGTTCGAGAAAGTGATCAAAGGTGGGTTTGAAATTGACCTCGGCGGTGAGTATAAGGGTTTTTGCCCTCTCTCCAAGGCTGATGTTGTTCGTGTCGAAGAACCCGAAACCCTGATTGGCATTTCTGATTATTTCATCATCGACAAGTTCCACGGTGGCACAAAACTTAAGAGTGTTGTGAACAGACGTGAATACCTTGATCAGAAAATCAAAGAAAATAAAGAGAAGTTCTTCTCAACTGTACAGATCGGCGATGTTGTCGAAGGTGTAGTGAAGTCCTTCACTTCTTTCGGCGCTTTCATTGACCTTGGCGGTTTTGACGGACTGCTTCATATCAATGACATGAGCTGGGGCCATGTCACTCGTCCTAAGGATTTTGTTAAGAAAGGTCAGGTTGTACAACTCAGACTTATCAACATCGATCCAGAGACTCAGAAAATCAATCTTTCCCTCAAGCATATGCAGGAAGATCCTTGGACTACTTTCGAAAGGAAGTTCAACGTCGGTGATGTTATCAAGGCTGCTGTAACTAAAATTACAACCTTTGGTGCTTTCATTGAAATTGAGCCTGGAATTGAAGGTCTTGCCCATATTTCCGAACTTTCCTGGACAAAGCGCATCAACAATCCAAAAGAAGTTTTGGATGTAGGTGATGTTGTAGAAGCAAAGATTCTTGGATATGACTTGGACAAGAAGAGAGTTTCCCTCGGTCTCAAACAACTTGAGAACAATCCTTGGGATACTATCAGCGAAAGATATCCTACCGGTATGACACTTTCCAAACCAGTGGTGAAAATTACCAATAGTGGTGCTTTTGTGAATCTTGAAGAAGGTATTGACGGTTTCCTTCACATCGACGATATTTCCTGGACAAAGAAAGTCAAGAACATGGCTTCCTTCTGTGCAGAAGGTGATGTCATTGATGTTGTAGTAACTCGCGTTGAACCTGAAAACAGAAGAATCCGTCTTGGCGTCAAGCAGCTTGAGGGTAATCCTTGGCAGACTTTGCGTCATGATTATCCTAAGTTCAGTACCATCAGTGGTGTCATTACCAATGTTACCGACTTTGGTGTATTTGTGAAGGTCATGGGTGACATCGAAGGCCTCATCAGCAAGTTCAATTTGGTTGGACCCGATGAAGAATTCTCTGATGAAATCCTGAAGAAGTACACTGTTGGTGATCCAATCACCGCAATGGTTGTTGAATGCAACCCGACTACCCAGAAGCTCTCCCTTTCCGTCAAGGAAATGGTCAAGCGCTCCCAGCAGTCAGAGATTGCCAAATACATCCAAGAAGATGACGATGGTGATACCTACTCACTCGCAGATATGATGCGTTACAAGGATGAGGATAAAGAGAGAGGCGACAACTAGTAGTTGTTCTTCTGGATAACGCAGGCGACTTTTGTCGCCTGTGTTTTACATACCCTTGAAACGGAGATTAACCATGAGTGATAACAAAAAGGATGCGGCTGAGTTTACATTGGCCGAACGGGTAGAAAATTCTCTTAATGCGTTTCTCACCAAAAACAAAAAAGTTGCAATCATTGTTGTAATTGTTATTGTAGTTGGCTTGGTAGCGTTAGCTGTAGTTTCTGGTGTTTCCAAAAGCAACTTGAACAAACAGTTTGACTTGATCGATCAGCTTGAAACAACTTATTCAGAGATCCAGGCAATGGATAGTGAAGAAGAAGGATATCAGGCAAAGTATGATGACCTTTTGGCACAGTTGACGGATCTTGCGTCTAAAAACGACAAGTATCCTGCACTCAAGGCTGAATATGTACTTGGCATGATTTCTTTCGAGAAGAAGGAATATCAGAAGGCTGTTGACAGTTTCCTAGCTGTACATGCAAAAGCAGAAGGTAATTACTTAGGTTCTCTTTCTCTTTCAAATGCTGCTGCAAGTGCTGAAGAACTGGGAAATGATTCCCTTGCTCTTGAGTATTACACTCAATTGATTGATGAATTCGGTTTTACTGCTGCTGAGTCTCCGAAAGCTCTTTTCGGACAGGGCAGATTACAGGAAAAGTCAAACAACCTTGATCTTGCCAAAGCAACATTTCAGCAACTTGCGGACCAATTCCCAAGTTCTGAATATGCGAAGCTTGCCATTAATAGACTTGCTTTGCTGTAACCAAAAAGGGTAGGGTAGAATAAAATCTACAATACCTAAGAAAGGAGACAGATGCCTATGAAGATGAATAAAACAATTCTTCTTTTAGTATCTGTCTTTTTTTGTATTCTTGTAACACAATCCTGCGGAATACCTGTGCTGGTGAACTTAACAACTAGTGAATATACCCTCTCTAAAATGACGCCAACAATTGATTCATCGGTGGCTGGAACACTTTCTATCAATGTATTGAATGAAAACACCGAAGCATTACTACAAGATCAAGATACGATTGGACCTTCACTCATGTTTTTTTATGCACTATCTGGAAATGCAAGCGAATATCCTATTGGGAACATTCAAACCGGATTGATAAATGCGTTCAGTACCAAGCATATCAATAAGCCTTATGGAATAGCAGTTTCAGATCCTGAAGAGGTGGTTTCCTATCCAAGTACTGATCCTAAGGTTTATCTCTATGGATTCAATGATATAGGCAAACAAAACTTCACTGCCCCAGAATACATATTATGGACTGATGATGCTGTCAATGCAGACTTGGATGATTTTACATTGACCGCTGAAAAAATGACTGATGATGAAACAGCATACAAAATCAAACTATCATATACGCAAAATAGTTCTTCAGGCACTTTTCATTCGAACTCCACTGAGCTTTTCAGTTTTGAAGGAAAACCCTTTGTCACTAGTGTAGAATCCATTAATGCTCGCACCTCTCAAGAATATTTGTATACCGAAACAAATCCAAGTGATGTTTATTTGAATATATTTTGCGCCTTTTATATCTCTGGTCATTTTACAAATCAGTTCTGGAGTCCTTTGGTGTATCTTGGACAAATCAAACTACCTCTTTCTAGCTAATTCGTAATAAAAATCAGGAGCCTCAAGAGCTTGTTATCTATGATTTTAAAAATTCATATATTTGGGAATAATATATATACTGTTAACTAGAAACCGTCTCTGAGAAAACCTGTTGGTTTCACCTCAGATATCATTTCTTTTTAAGCTATTCTACAGTAACAGACTTAGCCAAGTTCCTGGGCTTATCAGGATCATTGCCTTTCAA
>JAQVVB010000151.1 GCA_028699215.1 Sphaerochaeta sp.
ATATAATAAATTAGAGAATGTCATATGTGCGAAGGTAAAAGGCTAACTTGTAACATCTAACATATACATCTACCATGTTTTCAGTGATGCCGGGATGTGGTATCTGAGCACTTGTGACATGGCAAAATCCTTGAATGGATGCACCAATGGTTGGTGTGAAGGGAAAACATCATGTGGCACAGCTTCAGCTGTGACAAGAGACACGAAGGGGAAAAGAGGCTGCTTCTGACGCATGTGGGGTGGGACAAGTGGCGGCGAAGTTGCTGACGTAAAGAAATGTACGTCAGTTTCCCAAGAGTTGCAGATGTGTTTTTCGATATTGGGAGGGAGAAGCCCCTGTCGATTGTTTGAAACGTTTGGAAAAGTGAAATTCTGAGCAATACTGTAGTTTGGCTGCAATCTCTTTCACTGAAAGGTTGCTGCAGGTCAATAGTGCTCGAGCAGCCTCAAGTTGGAGGTTCGTATAGTACTTCATGGGGGTGGTGTTCATTCGTTTCTTGAACAAGCGGACAAAATAAGACGGGTCGAGCTGAACATGGTTGGCGATCTGAGTCAGAGACAGCATGTCGAACACATGCCGTTGCATATAGCGTATCGCTTTCTCAAGACGGATGTTTTCCGTTGAGTTTTCATCGTTTTTAGTACTACCTGCCAGAAGGTTATACAGTAACCCAAGGATTTGATGGCATGCGCTTAACCGAAGGTCCTGTTTTTTACTCAACCCCTTGTCTCTGACTTCCTCAAAAAAGAAACGCCAGTTGGGTCCAATGTTTATGGGATTCCTATCCTGCAGTTTTTTGAACAGTTCTTGCTCCTCAGGACATTGCAGAAGATTTGCATAGTAGGTAAGGCTCTCTTCAACATCGGCTTCGATGCTGTGGATGGTTTCTCCGATGGTGATGAACAAGGAGCCTGGATAAATGGTGTATTTATTCTGGGCATTGGAAAAACTGCCGCTGCCACTTACAAAATAGTGCAGTTCGTATTGTCCTTCCTCATGACTATGTACCCGTTGGTGCCACAACAGTTCTTGTTTTTCATGCATTTGATAGACAAAGACAGCGTCGAGCATCTCCATATGTCAATAATACATATGTTTTTCCAATCTTGTCTATGGTAATCTTTGTTGTTGTGAATGATTCTGTATACAAGAGAGGACTAGCTATGCAAGTTGTTGCGGGAATTGATACTGGAACTCAAAGTACAAAAGTGCTCTGCTATGATGCTGAGAGCAATAAGGTGTTGTTGACTGTCAGTGCCCCTCATCAGATGGTCAGTAAGGTTGATGGAACCCGTGAGCAAGAAGCCATATGGTATCTTGAGGCGATCCGCTCCTGTTTCTCCCAAATTGATGAGTCGATTCGCAAGCAGATTGTCGCCATTGGGGTTTCCGCCCAACAGCATGGCTTCGTTCCTGTGGATAAACATGGGGAAGTGATTGCCTCTGTCAAGCTTTGGTGCGATACCTCAACCAGTGAACAATGCGCGACGCTTACAAAAAAGTTAGGTGGCGAGGAACGGGTGTTCTCTTTGTTGGGCAACCAAATCCTTCCCGGGTATACTGCGTCAAAGGTTCTCTTCTTGAAGGAACACAATCCTGAGGCCTATGCTCGACTGGCCCATATTCTTCTTCCTCATGACTACATCAATTATTATCTGACAGGAGAGTATTCTGCAGAAGCCGGAGATGCTTCTGGGACCGCTTTTTTTGATGTCAAGAACAAACGATGGAGTGAAGAGGTCCTGCACGCCATTGACGATACACGAAATCTTTTGTCCATGGTGCCTCCTCTTACCAAAGCAGGAGAGCGTTGTGGAAGGGTTACCATGCTGGCAGCCTCAGAACTGGGTATTCCTCAGGGAATTCCCGTATCATGTGGTTGCGGCGACAACATGGCGGGGGCGATTGGGACTGGATGCGTGCAGAGCGGTACCTTGACGATGAGCATGGGAACCAGTGGAACCCTGTTTGGTTACAGTGATCAAGTGGTCATGGATACGCAGGGTAGGCTCGCTGCTTTTTGTTCTTCCACGGGAGGTTATCTTCCCTTGTTGTGTACCATGAACTGTACCATCACCACAGAATCGATCAGGCAACTCTTTGGATATGATGTGAAGCAACTCGATATGCTCGCAGATGCAGCTCCCATTGGATGTGAAGGGGTGACGATGTTGCCTTACTTCAATGGAGAGCGAGTTCCCAATTTCCCTCATGGCAAAGGAGTCCTTGCAGGATTCGACCTCTCCAATATGAAAGTGGAGAATATTGCCCGTTCTGCCTTGGAGAGTTCCATCTATGCCATGAAGGGAGGGCTCGATGCCTTCCGTGAGCTGGGGTTTGTCCCCAAGAAAGTCATCCTAACCGGTGGCGGTGCAAAGAGTGCAATCTGGAGAAGGATAGCGTGTGACGTATTGCAACTTCCGCTCTCTGTCCCTCAAGTGGGAGAGAGTGCCGCTTTTGGAGCCGCTTTGCAAGCGCTCTGGACGCTTGTAGGTGGGAGTATTGAGACAATAGCGAAGGAACATGTGCAGTTTGATGAGTTGAAACGTTGTGAACCGGACAGTGCATCCAAAGAGATGTATGAAAAGGCTTATCAACGGTACCAGAGTTACGTAGAGGCGATGACGCCAATTTTCAGATAGGAGGATGGCATGGACTATTTTGTGGGAGATACCGAGTATTTCAAGGGCATCAAGAAGATCGAATTCGAGGGAAAGAAGAGTCGCAACCCGCTAGCCTTCAAGTTCTATGATGCAAAAAAAATGATTGCAGGAAAAACCATGGAGGAACACCTTCGGTTTGCCACTGCATATTGGCATAGTTTCTGTGCCGATGGGGCAGATCCGTTCGGCAGTGCTACGATCAAATTCCCGTTCAAAAAGAGCGATCCAATGGAAAATGCATTGGCAAAGGCTGATGCCGCGTTTGAATTCATTACCAAGATAGGGACTCCGTATTACTGCTTTCATGACGCAGACGTGGCTCCAGGAAGTGAGGATGCCAGAACCTATGAAAAGAACTATCATCTGGTAGCTGATGCGTTGCTTGCACGACAAAAAGCTTCCAAGGTCAAATTGCTTTGGAACACCGCCAATGTCTTCACCCACCCATTCTTCATGAACGGGGCAGCAACCAACCCTGATTTTGCGGTTGTTTCCCGTGCAGCCTTACAGGTGAAGAATTGCCTTGATGTGAACGTACAGCTTGGTGGTGAAAACTATGTATTCTGGGGTGGTCGTGAGGGCTATATGACCTTGCTGAATACCAACATGAAGCGCGAACGGGAACACCTTGCACGCTTTTTGACCATGGCCCGTGATTATGGTCGTAGCATTGGGTTCAAGGGAACCTTCTTGATTGAGCCAAAGCCGATGGAACCGACCAAACACCAGTATGATTTTGATGCAGCCACCACCATTGGGTTTATCAGGGAATTCGGATTGCAGGATGATTTCAAGTGCAATATCGAAGCCAACCACGCCACGTTGGCCGGGCACACCTTCGCCCATGACCTGCAAGTCTGTACAGACAGTGGAATGCTGGGCAGTGTAGATGCCAACCAGGGAGACAATCAGAATGGTTGGGATACTGATGAATTCCCCTCCAATGTCTATGAGACGACGTTGGCCATGATAGCGATTTTAAAGAATGGTGGACTTGGTACGGGAGGATTGAACTTCGATGCAAAAATCAGAAGGAACTCCACTGATCCCGAAGATATCTTCTTGGCCCACATCGGAGGCATGGACAGTTTTGCTTTTGGATTGGAAGTTGCCCAAAAGATTATTGATGAGGGTGTCTTTGATGGATTCATCAAAGAACGGTACGCTTCTTTCGATTCTGGAAATGGTAAGCTTTTTGAAGAAGGCAAGCTCAATCTAGGTGATCTTGCTTCCTTGGGAAGAGATGCCGAGATCATCCAGAAGAGTGGAAAGCAGGAGTACTTGCAGAACCTTCTCAACTCGTATTTATTGGGCTAAACTCCCAGCAGAGGCACCAACACCATATAGCAGACTATGCTCACCACTACAGAGATTGAGGTGGTGAAGGAGGAAAGCTTGCCGTTGTTGGTGCATTTCTGTGTAAAGGCGGCAGCCATAGTTGAAATGGGAGAGAAGAAGAGCAATATCAAGGTTACCTTGATCATGTGGGAGTAGTCGGTGAACTGATAGATGGCAAATGAGAATACTGATGCTCCCAGATATCTGACTCCCAGCATCTTGATGGTATGCTTCAGCCATCCTTTTTCAAAGTGGATATCCAACATGATCCCGATCATCAGCATTGCTATGATCGGGTTCGCTTTTCCTATCGATTGCATCCATTCAGAAAAGAAGACGGGCAGGTGAAGTCCCAGCATCGAGAGGGTGAGCATGAACAGGTAGGCCACGAACGGCACAGAACTGAAGAGTTTCTTTATCAGGTCTGCTATGTTGGGCCTTTGTCCCCCTGCTACCGAAGCAGCTACAGAATAGGTGAAGCCTGTGGTCATCAATGCATTGCCCAGATCGAACAAGGCTGCTATCACCAGGCCGGGAGCTCCAAAAAGTGTCTGGATGAAGGGAAATGAGAAGTTTCCTATATTGTAGGTCGCTCCATTGAGCAGGGCATATGATTTCAGGAAGTTGTTTTCTTTGTGCATGAGCAGATAGGCGATGGCCATCTGGTTCATATTGACCGCAATTCCCATCAGGATGAAAATCAACAGGGCGTAATCCATCTGTATGGAGTCGAATCCTGCAATGATGGCGGCTGGAAGGGTGATGTTCAAGGTGATTTGAGAGAGTACTTTTCCCTCAGACTCTTTGAAGACTCCTCCTCGTTTCAGCAAATTAGCCAAAACGATGATGAAGAGGAACAGAAAGGGTTGTAAGAAGGATTGTGCCATAGTGGCTTATCCTATCAGCTGTAGGTTTGCTTTACAAGCTTGGCAAAGAGCACTTTCTCATTTACTACAAATAAAGAGATGAGCATGGGGGGTGAGAGAAACCTGTTCTGGACATAGTTGCCCAGAACAGATGGGTTTACCGTTTATCCTTTGAGGTACTCGATTTCTTCCTCGTTGAGATGTAGGTCGGCTCCTCCCAAGGTTTCTGTAATCTGGGAGAGCTTGCTTGAACCTGCAATGGCAATGGTTGGATTTTTTTGGCTGGTCAGATACGCCATACAGATTGCAGCAGGAGTTTCCTTGAGTTTTTCGCTGAGTGCTTTGCAACGGGGGACCAAAGCAAGGTTTTCTGGAGTCATAAAGCGTTTGCGGGCCTGAAGGCTCAGCGTATCGCTCTGGTTTGCGATGACTTTTGAGAAGAATCCTTTAGCCTGGGGTGCAAAACACATGACAGGAAAATTGTTCTCTTCATACCAGATGCGTTGTTCTTCAGTCATGCAGACCAACGTATCGTCACCCCAGGTTTCAGGAGTACAGTGGGCGAGGCTCCACTGGATTTCACTGATGTGGAATGTTTCTGCATCATGGGCTTTCGCCCATGCATTGGCAGCTTCGATTCTGCTTGTATTCCAATTGGAAGTGCCAAGGTGTTTCACCAAGCCTTTTTTTACCAGGATCGATGCCATGTCGATGATTTCATCTGCTCCCATCAAAGGATTGTCACGGTGGAAGAACCAAATGTCGAGATGGTCGGTCTTGAGCTGATCCAGACTCTGTTCAATGTCAAGCAGCATGTCTTTTTCATTGATTCTGCTTTTTGACATATCGTCTTTGTAGGGGTGACATCCCTTGGAAACCAAGGTCATGTGATCCCTCATTCCTGTTGACCTGAGCCATTTCCCCAGAACTTGTTCGCTGGTGGACGGGCCACCGGCTTTGTCCTGTCCGTAGATATGGGCGCTGTCGAGAAGGTTTCCTCCCTTCTGGACATAGGCATCGAGTTGCAAAAGTGATGTCTCCTCGCTGATGGTTTCTCCGTAGTGGTCACATCCCAAAGCAATCTGGGCAAGTTTGGTGTCGTAAAATGGTATGTATTTCATAACCTATATTTCTATCCCCAGGAAATTCTTCACAAGAATTCCGATACAGAACGATATGGCTGCAACGCCGAGGCTGATTGAAGCCATTTCAAGGAACCGTTTTCCAAAAGGAAGGTCCTTGGCTACAGAAGTATAATAGGTGAAGAGCATGATGATGACCACCACTGTTGCTAACATGACAGCCAGTGCTACAAAAAAGTTCGAGAAGATGAGGTAGGGAAGGACCATGAACGCAACGGTGAAGAGGTACGCGACTCCCGTATACATGCTGCTTTTCAATGCGTTCTTGTCTCCACCATTCTTTGCTGAGAGATACTCGCTTGAAGCCATGGACAGCGTTGCCGAGATGCCTGTGATCAGACCGGAAAGTGCGATGAGCCGGGTGTTCTGCAGTGCAAAGGTAAGACCGGCCAACGTCCCGGAGAGTTCCACCAAGGCGTCGCTCAGTCCCAGTACCATCGATCCAACATATTGCAGTCGTTCTTCATCAAGCATGGCAATGAGTTGTTGTTCATGCCTATCCTCGTCTTCAGCAATTTTTTGGGCTTCAGGTATTTCTTCAACGAAGCTTTTATAGGTGTCGAAGGCAGCATCTTCTCCGCTTTCCATCTTTTTCAATACAAAGGTGAA
>JAQVVB010000152.1 GCA_028699215.1 Sphaerochaeta sp.
AACCAAGACTGCCCCAATCAATGTTTTTCTTTTCCATATCCCAATCCTTCGGTCAGAAGCGACCCTCGAGCGACATATATTGGGAGCAATTGTACAACTTCATATACATTTCGTCTATTTATATGCATGTTTTTTGCATAAAAACAAGGAAAAAGAGAAGCATTCCCGCTTCTCTTCGCCTTCATCAAACCTTAGTTTTTTGCTTCCAAACAATGAAGCATTACCTCATGCATGCAGTCTTTGTGGGCAAAATGCTCCTTCTGAGAGCACGTTGTACATCAGATCACAAACTCCGGAGCCAGACCCTCATCTCTTCGTCTTTTCCTCTGTTTCCCCATTGGAAATAGGGAATTGCCTTCAGCCTGACCTTGGATCTCTGCCGTTCTTTCATCGGTGCATAGAGGCTGTCGAGAGAAATGGTTTCCCTATATCCATCGAAAAGGATGCACGTAGCGGAAACCGATTGTATCGATTCTTCCCCAAGCTCAAAAGACCCTTGTGGATCCAGCAGCAACTCCTGCAATTCCGGACCGTTGTCAAATTCTTCCAAGCAGTACACCAGCGGGCCGCGCATCAGGGCTGCTTTTCCACAATACGCTTGTACCCTGCTATCAGCTTGGACAACTCTGACCGGCATTTCAAACAAAACTGCAACAGTATCGGAGGTTGTCCACATCCGATCGAGAACGATATAGCCTTCCTCCAGAGCGTATGTGTCATCCTTGATCCCATTTATGCGGATCTCCCAGCCATCACACCAACCTGGCTTTCGAAGCAAAAGAGAAAAACGTTGGGGCTCAGCCATCTCCAGGGAAAACCGGATATCCCCATCCCATGGATACGTGGTGGTTTGCCGGAGCAAGAACCTACTCCCTCCTACCATCAGGTCTACCTCAGACGCAATGTACTGGTGAACGTAGAGACGGGTGCCCGAAACACTGTAGAGATAGCTCCCGATCGAGCCGATCAAACGAGCAATGTTCGTTGGACAACATGCACAGTCGAACCACCCCACCCGATGCGTAAGGACATGCTCCATATCCTGTCTGTATGCTGTTATCTGCGGCTTGGTCTCCAATGGATTCACATAAAAATAGTTTTTTCCGTCCAAAGAGATACCACTCAGCGCCCCATTGTAGATCTCCTTCTCCACCATATCTGCATAGCGGCTGTCAGCATCGATGAGTGACATCCTCCACGCCCAAAACACCACCCCTATCGAAGCGCAGGTCTCGGTATATCCGCGATCAGGGGGGAGATCATAATCAACGGTGAAACGCTCCCCATGACTCTGGGAACCAATGCCCCCGGTTATATAGATACGTTTTTGTTCCAGATTATCCCAAAGCAGCTTCAGGGTTTCCCATAGCTCCGGCTCTCTGGTTCTCCGGTATTGGTCAGCAATCCCGGCATACAAATAGACTGCACGAACAGCATGGCCGGTTACCGTATCCATTTCCCGAATAGGTTTGTCGGCAATCAGGTAGTCAGAATCAAGCCATCTGGTTTTGGGCTTCTTTCCTTCTTTTGCGATACTCCCTGTACCATCCTTTTGGGGAACTCCCCTGATATTCATGAAGTAGTCCGCCAAATCCTTGTAGCGGTCATCTCCGGATGCATCTGCCAAACGATAGAGCGCCAATTCAATTTCCGGATGGCCGTCGTACGCATGAAGCTTCCCTTCCTCCACCCCAAATTCTTCGGTGATCAAATCGGCGTACCGGATCATGACATCCATCAGCTTCCGTTTGCCGGTAACCTGATAATATGCAACTGATGCCTCCATCAGATGCCCGGCGCAATACAGTTCATGCCCCATCGCAAGATCGGTCCACCGTTGCTCAATACCCTTGGCTGTATAGTAGGTATTCACATAGCCATTGCTGTGCTGGCTCTTTTCAATCAGCCTCACCAGTTCATCAATCGTGTTCTCCAACGCTTCGTTTGGAGAAAATACCAACGAATAGGCAGCAGCCTCAATCCATTTCGCAACGTCACTATCCTGAAAGATCGTCCCTTCAGGCACACCTTCCATTTCTCTCGCAGCAATCCTGAAATTTTCCACCGCATGACTCAAGGGAACATCTTTGGTGCGGTTGTTCAGGGTATCCCACTGATAGGGGATAATTGCGTGAGCCAGCAACCGATTCCTGTCTTCCCATAAGCCTGCAAGCAATTTCACGCTTTTGAGGTCCACGCCCGTATGTTTATTATTCATTATCACTTATCCTTTTATTCCACCCAAGGTCAAGCCGGAAATAAAAAATTTCTGGGCACTGAAGAACAACACTATCAACGGTAAGATCGTAAGCGTTGCTGCTGCCATGAGCACTCCCCATGGGGTGTAGTATGTAGAGATGAACGTCCTGATCCCGATGGCAAGCGTGAACTTCTCCCTATCGTTCAAAAACAGCAGAGGTCCCATGAAATCATTCCAGGTAAACATAAATTGGAATATTGCGACTACTGCCATCGCTGGTTTTGCCAAAGGCAATATGATTTTGGCGATGATGAGCGGGTAATTTGCACCATCCATGAATGCAGCCTCATCAAAATCCCTGGGTATTGTCCTGAGAAACTGGCAAAGCATGAAAATGAAAAAGGCATTGCCAAAGAAGGCAGGAACAATCAGAGGGAAAAAGGTATTGATCTTGCCAAACCAGTTCCATTCAATAAACAGAGGTATCAATTGAACGTAGGCTGGAAGCATGAGCGTCCCGATGCTCAGGGAGAACATGAGCTTTCTTCCCTTGAATTCAATCCGAGTGAGGCCGTATGCAATCATGAGGTTCGAAATCAGCGCCCCAAAAATATTGAACGTCACCACAAAGATGGTATTTGCATAGAATTTAGCAAAGGGTACCATGGTAAAGACCTCGGCATAATTCTGAAAACGTATCTTTTTCGGAAAGAAAATCAACGGCAGTTTGAACATATCCTCCGTTGACATGAGGGAACTCCGGACCAACCAGAGCAGTGGGATCAGACAGCATATTGCACCTGATACCAGACAGAGATACGTGAGAACAACAGCACCAGTTCTTCTTGTCTTCATCATCGGTCCCCCTCATAGTATGTCCAGTGACAAGAAGTCTTGAAAATTACCAAGGAGATGAGAAGGGTCAGGATGAACAAGACCCATGCCATAGCGTTTGCGACACCCATCTTCCCGTATTTGAATGCATTATTGTAGATATGCAACACAAAGCTTAAGGAAGAGTTGACAGGTCCGCCTCCAGTCATGATATAGGGTTCCACGAAGAGCTGAAGGCACTTGATCATATTGACAATCATGTTGTAGAGGATGATGGGGCTGAGAAGCGGAATGATCACAAACCGGAACTTATGCCAATAGCGTCCTCCATCTATCTCGACTGCCTCCAGCAAGTCCTTGGGAATGCCCTGCAAACCAGCCAGAAAGATGATGATGATGTTCCCTACATTCCAGATGTTCATGATGGTAAGGCTAGGAATCACCATGTGCCTGCTATCAATCCATTGCACACGATTGAGGCCAACGGAATGCAACAGGTAATTGATCAAGCCATACTGGCTGTTGAACAACCAAAGCCACATCACTGATGAAACGACAATGGGAATAAGCGAGGGAAGATAGAAAATGGTGCGGAAGGCTCGTTTTCCCCTCACCTGCGTGTTCAGCAAAAGAGCACCCCCCAAGGCAATGATCATCTGGAGGGGAACACTGAGAACAGTGAAATACAAGGTGTTCCGAACGGATTTCAGGAAGAGTTCATCCTCTGTGAATATCGTGATGTAGTTCTTCAACCCTACGAATTCCGCTTTGCTGAGCATATCCCATTCGGTTAGACTCGTCCATAAACTCAACCCCATTGGGAATGCTACCCAAAGTGTCAAACCAAGACAGAGAGGCGAGATGAGTATCCAGCCCCACAGGGTTTGTCGTTTGGTATTAAAGCCCATCTTGGCACCAGCCATGAGAAACCTCCATCTTAACCAGGAGCTGCCCCGGAAAGGAGCAGCTCCCCAATGCTCAATAGGTACCTTGGAGCAAGCCGGATTTCCTGATTTTCCCAGCGGCTTCAGTCAATGCTTCTTTTGCAGTCTTTTCACCGATCCAGATACTCTCAACTGCAGAATTCAGGTAATCACCCCAAATCTGATTGATGTTCTTGATCATGATCGGTTCGTTGACTGCGACTGCCATGGAGTCTACCACAGCTTCCTTGAACCCTTCTGGATGTACATCATTGTCCAGCCATTTTGCCAAATCTTCGGCATCAGTATAATAGGACATTTTCGTAGGCATCCAAAGCCCTGAAGTATAGAGGTCGAGTGTCTTGGAAGGATCCATCATCCATTTCTGCAAAGCCCAGGCTTCTTCGGGATGTTTTGTGGAATTGAAGACAACATTGACACCACTTACATAGAGCTGTGCCGGCTTCTTCATGATGGGAAGGGCTGCCACCCCATAGTCAAAACTCTTCATTGTTCCGAGTTCCAGCAAAGTCCACTGCCCAGTCACATAGAATCCCAACTGGCCATTGGCCAACATGGTCATCGGGGAAACACTTGTGCCACCGGTAACAAGAGGCATCACATGATGCACATTCATCAGATCAGACAAGTTCTGGAATGCTTCGATGGCTTCCGGCTTGTCGACATACACCGTTTTCCCATCAGAGCCGATGATATCCCCACCATTGCTCCACACACTCGGGTAATACATTGCAGACCACAAGTCATAACTCACGCCGAATCGTGTGATGTCCTTGGCATTGAAACCCGGATCACCAGGATGGTTTCCCTTGCTGTCGACGGTAATCTTCTTCAGATTGGTCACAAACTCATCCCACGACCATGCGTTCCGGTAGTCGGTTGGAGGAATCGGGACCCCCGCATCCTCAAGGACTTTCTTGTTGTACCACATGACCTGGCACTCAGCTGCCGAATATGCCCCGTACGTATTCCCCTGGATCTTCAGCCAAGTCTGAGGCAAGTAGGAGTCATCCATGCCATCGCGGGCAATCAAATCATCCAATTTGAGGAAATAGCCATTCTCGGCATAATTTCCGAATTCTTCCGGTCTGAAATAGCCTACATCTGGCAACGTGTTGGAGACCGCCAATGCCTTCATCTTTGCATTATACGTTGAACCATCGAGATCTCCGGGAAGATACATGGGTTCTACCTTGATGGTAGGATTGGCTGCTTCGAATTCGGACAAAGCTTGCTTAACCGCCGCATCTTCAGCTGGACTTCCCCAGTAGATATACTTCAGATTGACTTGATCAGAAGCAGTTGCTTTCTGCCCATTCGCAAAACAAAGGCCTGCACTTATGAGAAAGAGAATACAGGCAATGACCAAAAACTTGCTTTTCATAGGATCCTCCTTTTGGATTCTAAGTAATTAAAGCATTACAAATTATAAACCAATAGAGAAAGAATCATGATATTATATGCAAAAATCCTACTTTTTTTGAGGTTCATTATGGAGTTTGTTTTCATCCCAAATCTTTCGGAACTTCAAGCTGAGAATTGCGGCATCGCCATCCTGAGCCCAGGTTGGATTCACAAAAAACGCAATCTGAGCACCTCTGTTCTCATCCTGGGGCACCAAGGCAAGGTGAGCATTCAGGAAGAGTCGGAGATGTACTGTATCCAACCTTCATCTTTCTGCCTCCTTTCGGAGGGAAGAAACCACTGGGGAGCTGAGGAGCTCCAAGAGAAAGCACGGTACTATTGGATACATTTCAAAACAAAGGAGGCCCCACAATTCCTCTCGGAAAAAGAAGCCTTGCTCATCATCAATAATCCAGAAATCGCCAGATCCAGGTTGCATGATGCTCTGCTGTTGCCGAGATACATGGACACGATCAACACCAATGTAGTGAGAGAATTGTTCCACGCACTTCTCTATGAACAGGAAAACAAGTGTTTCACTGAGCAGAAGTATCAAGCAACCGTAAAGCTGTTGCTGATTTCCCTCAATGAGACGGTGATGGATATCATCAACAATTCAAAAAAGAACGAGAACAACAAGAGCATCGTGAACAAAGTCATCCAGTTGGTGTATGAGAATCTTTCAGATCCTGGATTTTCGGTAAAACGGTTGGCAGACACCCTGTGCTATAATCCAGACTACCTGAACCGGCATTTCAAATCACTGATGAAACGATCGCTGATAGAATACATCATAGACAAAAGGATTGAGCATTCGCTTGTTGCCCTGATTGATAGTGACAAGACAATTTCAGCAATTGCAGAGGATTCCGGTTTCTCATCCTATAGGGATTTTGTCCATCAATTCAAGCGCAGAAAGGATATGACCCCCTCCAACTACCGGAACTACCATAGGATGCTTCATATCACCAACAGCTGATACCCGGACCTTGGACCCTTATGCGAAGTGTTGTGAACCCCTCCGGGAACTCGCTGATACACCAATGCAACAGAAGGTCTCCTGCTCAACCCTTCACAGCCCCAATCATGATGCCCTTGACGAAATAGCGCTGCAGGAAGGGATAGAGGATGATGATGGGGAGCGTGCTGGTGATGATCACCGCACTCTTGATCGAGATGGCTATGGTGCT
>JAQVVB010000007.1 GCA_028699215.1 Sphaerochaeta sp.
TGCTCTATTTTACCAATGACGAGGATGAGAGAGATGCCAATCAGGTATTGGTATTTGATACTAGCTCATTAACTGCAGGATCTACTATAACGGTCAGTAATATTGGGGCAACCACTATCAATTCAGGATTAACCATCAAGAATCTTTATGCAAACTCCATGCTCATGGTGTATGGATTGGATGTTTCTGATAAAGCTGTCTACGAATTACAGAAATATAAAAGTACAGCAGATGATTTTAGTGATGATGTAGCTGCTTTTACTTCCACTGACATTGAAGGATACAGCTTAGAAGGCGTCATTCAACAGACCACTAAAGAGAATGATATTGATGCTGAAATCATAGTATCGTTTGTCGATTATAACGAATCTACAAAAACATCTGTGTATAAGCACTTTCTTGTTGAATCAACCAGTACCAATCCCCAAGCTCTTCCTGATACAGATGTACAAATCGCAAATTTCTATATTGATTCTACTGGGAAAATCTATATCCTCACGTCAGATGGAATTTTGTATTATGCAGGAACAGATTCAACTATTGCAACAAGCTATACAGAAATGGAAGATATTTCCAAAACCTATGAACCTAATGCCTTCGTCTATCCTATTAACGATGGCACTAATATTCATTTGATTACCAAGCCGACCACCAAGTCCTATCCTTTGTATGTATTCACGTTTCCAAGCGGTGCTACGGATGGCAGCAGTGTTTTAACTGAATCCATCAGATATGGGTATGGTGAGTATCTTGATTCTGCAAGTATTGTTGGGGCGTTACAAAACGGTAGTCCGAATAATTTGTTTGTTGCCACCCATGAGAATGGTATTTTTGACATCTCAATCACTGCTGCTTCAGCCAACGAAAACACTGATGCAAATGGTAATTCCTCAATTTCAGAAAAGTATACCTTCTGATTACTTTAACCTTGATTTTAACCCTCTTGATTGTCGAGAGGGTTTTTTCTTGTATAAAGAGTAAATAAAAACCTCCATTGTCATTGGAGGTTTTTATCTAGCAACGTCTATAGTTCAGTTCATCCAACTATCCTTGGAATCAAAGACTTCATAATGCTTCTTATCATCCATGACCACCTTCACATTTCCATCATTAAGCGTCAGATGATATTCAGCACCATACTTCTTGTAGTTGTTGTACACCGTCATGCTGTCGAGTTGATCATGCATGGCAACGACAATTTTAGCATTGAGATTCTTGATCCATCTCAAACTGTTGGAAGTATCCCCACCATGATGGTTCGCCTTTGCTACATCAGCGTGCATGCGATCGCCGAACTTGGTTGTCAGCGCTCGTTCCTGTGCCATATAGAGGTCGCCGGAAAACCAAGCAGTAGATTCACCATAGGTGAATTTCATCGCCAGGGATTGATTGTTGATGAACTGGGTGCTGTTTGCAGGGTAGTTCAGTGGATACTTGATCTCTCTTTCTGGATTGAATATCTCAATGGAAATATGCTCCCCAAATGAAAGGACATCACCTTTTGAGAGGATGGTCGTAGGTATCTTTTTCTTTTCAATCATCTGAATGTACCCTTGGTAGATACTTGTTGGATATTCAAGAGAAGAATGATAAACCTGTCCAATATCAACTGCAGAGGCTATCTGAACAAAAGACCCGATATGATCGATATGGGGATGAGAGGCGACAAAGTAATCGATGTAATCAATATCAAGCTTCTTCAAGGCATCAAGCACTTGCATTGCGCTCTCAAAGTGACCGCAATCGAGCAACATGACCTTGTTGTCAGGAGAAATGAGAATGGTGGCATCCCCACTCTTGTCTTCCACTGAAGGGCCTGGTTCCAAATCCAAGAAGTAGATGGCAAAAGCACCCTCTTCACGGGTCAAGACATCCTGGGCTAACAACAAAGAAGGAAGCAACAGCAATAGAACAATCAAACATGCAAGAGTTGTTTTTTTCATCCTTACCCTTTCCTTTTCTGAGCCTGAACCCAATGGTGCACGATGTTAGGATAGTTGGTGATGATCCCATCAACATTCCATTTCATTACAGCCTGGAGAGAGGCCATGTCATTGATCGTCCACACATTTACACCAATACCGTGCGCATGGCAGTCCTGCACCACCGCTTCTTCCAAGGTCGTACAGTCTGGATGATAGTATTGCATTCCCATCGTTTCCACATAGGTTCCAGCATTCCCCATTCCTCTACTGTTGAGTAAACACCCACACCTCAGTTCCGGTGCAAGGGTCTTCACTTTCCATAAAGTTGCATGGTTGAAGGAAGAGATGATGCATTTCTTCATCAGGTCATATTTTTTTAGCATCGCTATCAGTTTCTCTTCAATATCAGCGTAATAATGGAGATTGGTCTTGATCTCGATGTTTGTTTCAAGCGGAAGGTCCTTCACCCACAGACAATACTCTTCAAAACTGGGAATCCTCTCAAAATATTCTTTTGATCCCGCATTGATGGACTGCAATTCTGCAAGGGTGAAATCCTTTACATATCCAGTGGCATCAGTGGTCCTGTCGAGTTTCTCGTCATGAATGACAACGAGTTTTCCATCTTTTGAAAGATGGACATCCAGTTCAATTCCGTCACAACCAACTTCAAATGCTTTCTTGAAAGCAAGCATGGTGTTCTCAGGGTATTCTCCACTGAATCCCCTATGTGCATACGTTTTCAAAATCTTATACCTTCTTATTTCATTGCAGTTTTTTCATAACCGGTAAGCATATACTTCTGGAATATGAAGAACAGGAGGATTACCGGCAATACAGCCATTACAGCCCCGGCCATGATTTCATGATTATTCATGGTGTCGAGACCGGCAAACGTATTCCGTAAATGAACCAACCCAACCGTCAAAACTCTTCTTGTTTCATTCTTTGCAATGATTTTCGGCCAGAAATAGCTGTTCCAACCATTGGTGAATGTTACAAGGGTTATCGTGATCAGTGTTGATTTACACATGGGTACCAACACCCTGGTAATGATTCCAAGTCTTCCCATACCATCGATTTTTGCAGCTTCAACATAACTGTCGTCAACGGAAAGGAAAGCCTGTCTCATCATGAAGATGTAGTAAGGAGACACCACTTCGGGGAGTATCAGACCAAGGAATGTATCAGTGAGTTTCCAATTGGCAAACATGATGTAGAGTGGAATGAACGTAACCTGGAGTGGAATCATCAAAGCCCCAAGGACTACGATGAATAAGAGATTTTTTCCTTTGAACTTTCCTTTGGAAAATCCATATCCAGCCAAAACTCCTGTAACGACTTGGCTTAAGAGAATTCCCGCGGTCATTATGATTGTATTAAAATAATATTTGCTGAAATTTGCCCGCTTGAATACGTTGGTATAGTTTTCAAAATGCCATTCTTGTGGCCAAAAGGTAGGAATGGAAAGCAGTACTTCCTCTTGGGATTTCACCGAGGTGATGAGCATCCAATACAAGGGAAAAATCATGAAAAGCGTTACCCCGATAGCAAGGATGTACTGTCCGACTTTCAATGCTTTCTTTTGGGAGAGTGCTTTTCGGTTAAGCCTCAAAGCCTCTTCGTTTGATGCGTTTATGGAAGAATCATACATCATAGTTCACGCTCCTATTGGAAACCTTCATGGTAGCCGCAGTGATCACCAAGAGGATGATGAAGAAGAGAACTGCTACAGTTGAAGCGCGATCCATTCTGAAGTCGACCATGGCGTATTTATAAATCATATAGACGATTACTTCTGTTGACCGATAAGGACCACCGGAAGTCAAGACATCTACAGATTGGAAGACTTTCATTGCAGATATGAAAGTCGTGACAAACAAGAAAAGCGTCGTGGGGGAAAGAATAGGAAGTGTGATCTTGGTGAATTGTGTCCAACTGTTCGCACCGTCGATGGATGCAGCTTCATAGTAATTTTTGCTGATCCCACGCATCGATGCAATATAAATCATCATGCCATATCCAATGGTTCTCCATCCTGTCAGCATGAGAATCGAAAGCAATGCACGGTTTTTATCACCGAGCCAGTTGATTTTTTCGCCGCCGAGCTTGGAAATGAAATAATTGAGAATACCATTGTCAGTATTGAGAATCCAAATGAAAACAACTGCTGCAGAGGACATCGCAACATATTTTGGAAGAAATACTAGAGCACGCATAAAAGAAAAAGATTTTGAAATTCTATTGAAAATCAATGCAAACAGCATACCTCCAACAATGGTGACCAATAGTTCTCCCATTGTGTATAGAGCTGTTACCTTCAGGGAATTCAGCAAATATTTTGTTCCTGAACCTTCAAAGAGCCAGATCCAGTTTTTTAAACCGACATATTTGTAGTTGTCGTTGATCAGATTCCAGTTTGTAAAACTGATTCTTACTACTTGTACTACGGGGTAGTACACAAACAATCCAAGAAAAAAGAGCGCAGGTAAAACCGTAGCGAAATCTTTGAATTGGGTGGTGTTTTTGCGAGAAAGCAGTGGCTTCATAACTGTACGATTTCCTTTTTTTCAGACTAAGGGAAAATAGTGCCGCTCGGTCTTTCAACCGAACGGCATCTACAAGCTAACGAAAATACTATTCAGAATCGGCAAGCACTTCGTTGATCTCTTCTGCCATGAAGGATAGTTGGGTCTCAACATCAGAACCTTCAATCATGATTTGATCAAGATAAGACTTCCAGATAGTAGCCAACTGGTTCCAACCAGCATGCTGAATACGAGGATTGATTTCGTCAAGATTATCAAAAACAGCCTTGAAAGCAGGCTTTCTGGTAAGGAAATCCTTTCCTTCCTGAGTAGTAAGCACTGAGTTTCTGGTAGGCATATACCCAGTACCATCCGCCCACTTCATGTTGACGTCTTTGCCACAGAGATACTGTAAGAACACCCAAGCAGCATTTTTGGTAGCCTGGTCATTCTTTGCAGGGATAAGCAATACGCTTCCACCAATTTCGGATTTCTTTGTTGCTCCACCGGGTAACCAAGCCATACCGACTTCAAAATCCTTTACAAGATTTTTATAGGTATTATACAAGGAACTGGTATGGATGACAGAGAAAGATTTCTGATCGATGAAGTTTTGTCTCATGGTAGAAGAAGCACTTGTTCCTGAAGCCCAGTAGGTATAGCCTTTTTTGACCCAAGATTGGAACAAAGAAGTCAAATCTACAGAAGCCTTGTCTCCCAAATCAGTGGTCATGCCATCTTTGTTGATGATCTTGACGCCACTGTTGAGGAAGAAGGTTTCGAAGTACCACTGGTCCCAACCTGGAACGATAGTAGCCCATCTGCTGGTACTTCCATCTGCTGCTTTCTTAGTTGCTTTTTCCAAGAATGCTTCCATGTCGGTGATTTTTGCAGGAATCGTGATGCCTTCAGCATCAGCCATGGTTTTGTTATAATACATGACCTGAGTTGAAATCAAGAAAGGCAGGGTAACCTGTTTTCCTTCATAACTTGAAGCAACGATCATACCTTCACCAAAGTCATCAATGTCATAATTTGTTGCCTTGATGTACGGGTTCAAATCTTCACACAGCCCACCCTTGCCATATTCGGCAACATACGGAGTGTTTGCTACTGAAAGAGCTGGGAGACCAGTACCTGCAGCATGTGCAGCAACAAGTGTTTCATTGACAGTTGCATAGTTGCCAACGTATTTGGCTTCAACGGTGATCAAGTCATTGGATTTGTTGAAATCTCCAACAATTTCTTCAACTAAGGGCCAGTACTGCTGCTCAAGAGCATGCCACCATTCGATAGTAATAGGTTCGGTAACCTCATAGGATACAGCAGGTGCCGTAACAGTCGTAGCCTTAGTTTCCGCCGCTCCTCCGGCAAACAGCATACTGCATACCAAGAGAAGAGATGCTATGAGCATCAAACTTTTTTTCATAAATCAACCTCCATTTTGTTGATATAACCCGTTGGTAAGTCTAAGACCCAACATCCCAGAAGTCAACAAATAGAATGTTAAATATTCATAAGAAATATGTCGAAGAAATATGAATTAACGAAGGATTAATTCAACAAAATTAAACATTTATACATTTTCCTCTCAATGTTGAGGATGAATTTCAATTCTCTTCGACATTAAACAGCCTCTTGTACAGAGGAGTGAGAAACATACTAACTAAAATGGCGACGAAACCAAAACCGAACAGAATGATCAAAGGAAAAAAATAAAAAGCGATAAAAAACAAAGCGTGGATGACCAGCAGAGTGATGGAGAGGGGAAGACTTCCCATACTTATTATAAAGGCCTGCTTTACAAGTTTTTTGATTGTAAATCCTGTCTTGGCAAGCAAAGGAAAGATATGGACGGCTGTAAGGAGAAATATAAAAGAGAAAGAAAGTATTCCAAAGAACAGAATCTTACCTAGAGTTGCATTCATTGCCATACAAAGAGTAGCATCATAGTACAAAAACAAACCAAAGAAAGATATGAGCAACCAAAGGCCGGTGGCTTTGAGGAAATGGATCTTAAACGCATTGAAGAAGGTTTTCCCAACATACCCTTCTCTTCTATTGACCATATCTGAGGTAAAAGCATACAAGGCCGTTGTGCTTGCTCCAATGGTGAAAATCGGTAAGCTGCAAACAAACCAAAGAAAGCCGACGTACATCAGGGTGAACAACTTATTAAGAAATGCCCAAAAGGCATTCTCAGGATCGAACAAACCGGACATCTGCATGGAAACTCCTAAATATACTTTATGAATATGTGGATGCAGTGTATCATAGGGACTTTATGAGGGGTATAGATAATTGAAAGAACCAACTGAAAATGATCCAGCATCAAAAAAGTCCATCAAGCAGAAGTGGATTTCTATTTTTCGTTATAACAAGCTATATATAGGTTTCTTGGTTCTGATCATACTAGTGTTGATATACATAGGTGATGTTGTATATCGCAGTTCCAAAGAGTTTGTCCTGCAAGGATTCATAGCCAATGATGAAAAAAATATTTTTAATGCGGAACAACTTTCAAAAGACATGCAAACCTATCTTGGATTGGAGAAGCATCAAATTGCGGTCTTTGATGACTCTCTCTTCGTCGTTTTCGATAAGGCCGATCATTATATCGAATCCAGTATCTCGAAGATCTATGCCTATATGGCTGCAAAAGAACTGGACTTTCTTATAGCACCACGATCTGTAGCAGAACATTATGCAGCTAACCTTCCCTTACTCGACTTCAAGGATTTGCTAAGCGATGAGTTTAATGATCAAGTGATGGCAAACTTGCAAGAAACTATGTCATTTGATGGCGAAAACGGGATGTATCTGCTCTCAATGAGTTCCTCTCGTTTTGCAAAAACCACTGACCTGTACATGATTGTCCCCAAAGAAGCACCACATCAACAAACGCTCAGACAATTCATACGATTCGCCTTCTTAGTGGAAGAGTAACAAAAAACGACCTTTCGGCCGTTTTTACAAATCACTTCTGGTTATCGCCACGAACTTCATGGAGAATTTCCCTGACCTCTGGGTCATCAAACTGGGTATCAATCTCCTCACTGCTAAGGCCAATGAATTCATGACAGTTATAATGAATCCATTGCTCATCATCAGGACTGTTGAGAACATGCTTGCGACAATAGTAGTCTGGTTGGACAGGAAGTGGCTCTTCTTTTTTATATAGAGGAACCTTATAGTCATATACGGCAATCTTCAAATCTTCACGGGGAATCCCCTTCTGCATGATGACTGAAGCCAAGGCGTTGACTGTTTTTCCAGTATCAAAGATGTCATCTACAACAAGAATCTTATCTCCAGTCCGTAAGTGTTCAGGAGAATATGTCCAGCCATCCACCATGACGTTGGTCTGACTTCGCAGATATCCATAGGAACGGGCAACCACAGCTGCGAAGAATACCGGACGTCCATGTTCACGCAACCTGACCATCTTATAGTATTCACTAAAAACATTTGCCATGTAGGCACCGCCACGCAGGGATGCATAAATGATATCCGGTACGAAATGGTCTTCAGTGTACATTTTATGAGCAAGCTTAAGAGCACTGTCACGAATGGAATCACCTGAAATGAATTCTTTTATCACCATACAGTCTCCTTACTTATGCTTCTACGGTCAAAATTTCCAGACCGTTCTTGGTAATTGCAATCGTATCTTCAAAATGTGCAGAAGGTTTTCCATCTGCAGTAACCACGGTCCAATCGTTATCCAATACCCTGATGTTTTTGGTTCCCAAATTGATCATCGGCTCGATAGCGAGTACCATACCTTCTCTAATCCTTGGATTAGGCATATAGGTACTTGCATAGTTGGGTATCTCAGGTTCTTCATGGACATCAAGCCCTACCCCATGGCCACAATAGTCTCTGACAACACCATAGCCAAAAGAATTTGCATACTTATAGACTGCACTTCCAATATCTTGGATACGGGCATTCTTCTTGCCAGCAGCTTCAATACCAAGCGTAAGGCACTTTTCGGTCACTGTACAAAGTTTCTCCCACTCAACCTTGGTCTTTCCAATGATGAATGTTCTTGCCATATCGGAATAGTGACCATCAAGATTGATGCCTAAATCAATATCGACCAAATCCCCTTCCTGAATGATTTTCTTCCGTGAAGGGATTCCATGAATGACTTCTTCATTGACAGAGATACAAGCAGTTGCTGGAAATCCTTCATAGTGAAGAAAAGCAGGAATTCCTTGATGTTTTTTTATGAAGTCGTAGCAATATTGATCAATATCCTGGGTGGACATACCAGGTTCCAGAAAAGTAGGAAAAGTGTTCATCAAACGAGCGGTAAGTTGGCAAGCCTCTCTTATCCGATCAATTTGCTGAGGAGTCTTCAGTCGAATCATGTTTAGTACTTCCTTCAATGGGAAACAGTTGTTTCTGCATCGTATCGAGCATCCCGTTGATAAACTTATAGTTTACTTCAGTAGATAAATCCTGTGAGAGTTTTACCGCTTCATCGATGACGATATGTGGATGAATATCACCATATAAAAGCGAAAAAACACTCATCCTTAGGATATTTCTATCTACAATATCTATTCGGTTTAGAGGGCGATTCAAAGAAAACCGTGTAATCAGGTCATTTATCTGATCAAGGTTCTCAATAGTACCTTTAACCAGATAAGAACCATATAACTTTACTTCTTCTTCCAGATCAGCAAACTCTGCTTCCGTAGTTCCACTAAAGCCCATAGGAATATGGTCTTTATCCATCTCGTTGTTAAAATCCATTGCGTAGAGCGTTTGCACTGCAAGCTCTCGGGCCTTATGTCTTGTCTTCATACTACTTCTTATAAAGAATATTTACCGTTGCAGATTTGCGCAAATCATCAACCAAAGAATTAATTGCAGCATAATATATTTCCTGCTGTTTTTCACTCGATAGTTTATCATTGATATAGTCACGAATCGTGCTCGTTGTATTAGGATTGATTGGTTCATCCAATGCTAAGATTTTTGTCTCATTATATGCAAGGACTTTCAAAATATGATAACCAGTATTTGAAATCACCAGGTCGCTGGTTGCTCCCACTTCTGTAGTAAAAGCTGCATCGAAGAATTGATCCCCGAGACCTGCTTGAGCTTCAGTATTATCCATAGTCAACCAGCCGATATCGCCGGCTTTTGATTTACTTTGGGTGTCTTGTGAGTATTGAACAACAGCTTTTTCAAATGAAATAGAACCATTTTTAATTTGTTTGGCAACGCTGTCCAAAAGATCTTTGTTTTTAAGATCAGTTGCAGAATCATCATTGAATGGAATGAAAATATGGCTCAGCTTTACTGTCTCAGGACTAACAAACTGAGTTTTATTCTTTCTGTAAAAGGAGTTTATCTCAGTATCGGAAATAGTGACAGGCTTGCTTAATTCAGCACTTTTTTTAAGTCTTACATAGGTATCGACCATCAGCTGTTCACTAATCATGGATTTGTATGCTTCGACACTTCCGAAATTTGTATTGATGATCTGAGTGAATTGTTCATCAGTTAAAATTTGTCCATAACTATTTTCAATATTGGTTTTCTGGGCAGCATAGGTTTTGCTTATCATATCATCGGTGATCTTGACACCGTCCCGAGCTGCACCCTGCTTGAACAATTCATTGTTAATAAGAAGATTGAGCACCTGTAAAGGATCCACTGAATTAGGATTCTGACCGCTCTGCGTAGCACTTGCTTGATATCTTTTTACTTCAGCTTCCAAGTCTGCTACAGCAATAGGTGTTGTTTTTGTCAAACGAACAGTTGCTGCAGGAGCACCTATGGTAGCCGAAAAAAGCATTGAGGTTGAAAGAAGCAATAAACTCGTAGCTAACATAAAAAATCGTTTCATGCATAAACTCCTAGGAAATACTTAGGTCAAACGTACAAAATAATAGACTTCAAGTCAAACTAAATATGCAAGTGTTTCCCTACTGATCGAGCAGTTTCGGGTTTGGTAATCAGTTCGCTCTTTTTTAGATACATCCCTTCTTTTTCCATGGTTCTCATGAGCATTTGCAACGTTTTCATGGAACGTACACCACCCTTGGAAACGAAACCAAGACAACGCTTTCCTGTTATTGAGCCAGCTGTCTTGAGAAAAGAGGAAACTTGTGAAGGAATCTTGCCACCAAAAAAGTTGATGGCTTCTGTACCAACAATGAGGTAGTCATAATAGGAAACAATTTTCCCTGATTCAAGTGACATGTCAAAAACATCCACAATGTGTCCCTGTGAGGCTACACCTTCTGATAATGCTTTTGCGATGGCCTTGAGTCGATCGCTCCCTTTTGTAGCAGAAGCATAAAGAACACAAACTTTCATAGCATTTCCCTTAAAACAGCTACCGACCGCAAAAATAATGCGGTCGGCAGTCAATCAATGAAGAAACAGCTACCGTCCTAGTTAAGTGCGGCAGGAGTCTCAGACTGCGTCCACCAATCGGTAGACTGCTGTACCTGTTCAGTTTTGACAGAATCGAGGAGTTTGTCTTGAGACGGGGTCTTGTTGACAAATGCTACCACGAGAGCCAGAACCATGAACGCTACAGCCAGAGTAGCAGTAGCTTTTGTAACAACACTGCTTGCGTGAGATCCGAAGGCCGTATTGCTACCACCACCGAAGATGCCACCCAAACCTTCACTCTGCTCGTCTTGTACAGCCACAAGAAAGATCAAAAGGAGACTGACAATCACAAATAACACCAACAAAATAATGCTCAAAACACCCATTTTTCTCTACTCCGGTTATGTTACTTATCGAAGGATACGATTGGCAAAAATTGCTCAACTGAGAGCGAAGCACCACCAACAAGAGCCCCATCGATATGTTCCTTGGACATCAAAGCCTTCACATTTGAAGCCTTCACTGAACCACCATACTGTATTATGAGCTCTTCTGCAACACCCTTTGTATAGAGTTTTTCAACAAGAGTCCGAATAAAAGCATGCGCATTATCTGCATCTTCAGGTGTTGCAGTCTTTCCAGTCCCAATCGCCCAAACAGGTTCATATGCAATGGTGATATTTGCCATCTGAGCTGCAGAGACTCCACGCAGACCGATTTCTACTTGGCGGGTAAGGATTTCTTCCAATTTACCTGCTTCTCTCTCTTCGAGAGTTTCACCAACGCACAAATCTACATTCATTCCTTCACTAAGGGCAAGAAGAACTTTCTTGTTGATGAATTCATCAGTTTCACCATAAATGGCTCTTCTTTCACTATGCCCCAGTATTACATCATTCACACCTAAATCCTTGAGCATGAGTGCACTGACTTCACCAGTGAAAGCTCCACTGAGGTTATCACTCATATTCTGAGCTGCAACAATAAGATTGCTTCCTTTAACGGCTTCCAAGACTGCAGGAATGGTTACAAAAGGAGGTGCAATCATTACTTTTACATCAGATCCTTCAAGAGCCTTTGCCAAATCTTTTGCAAAAGCAGCACCTTGAGAAGGAGTCATATTCATTTTCCAGTTTCCAGCGATATAAGGTTTTCTCATGTTATTTCTCCAATGCCTTGATACCAGGAAGGACTCTCCCTTCGAGGAATTCAAGGGAAGCACCACCACCGGTGCTGACGTGGTCGATTTTATTGGCAAGATCAAACTTGTTGATGGCTGCGACAGAATCACCACCACCTACGACAGTGGTTCCTTTACAGTCTGCAAGAGCTTTTGCAACGGTAAGTGTACCCTCTGCAAAATTAGCAAACTCAAAAACACCCATAGGACCATTCCAGACAACACTCTTTGCAGAACCAACAGCCTTGCAAATCAAGTCAATGGTTTTTGGACCAATATCCATTCCAATGAGGTTCTCAGGAATTTCAACGCTGTCAATCTTGATGGCTTCAGTAGTATCCTTGAAATCTGCACCGCAAAGATGATCGACAGGAAGAATTACCTGAACGCCCTTCTCTTTCGCCTTTGACAAGAAAGAAGATGCTGTATCTTTATATTCTTCTTCAACAAGACTCTTTCCGATTGCATGACCCTGAACTGAAAGGAAAGTATATGCCATACCTCCACCGATCACGATGGTATCACAGGTCTTTACCAAACTCTCAAGAACGCTGATTTTACTGGAGACTTTTGAACCACCAATAATGGCGACAAAAGGTTTTTCAGGATTCTCAAGCAGAGGAGCCATGAATTTCACCTCTTTTTCAATGAGGAAACCAGCATAGGATGGAAGATAATGAGCAACGCCCTCTGTAGAAGCGTGTGCACGGTGTGCAGTACCAAAGGCATCATTAACGTAGACATCGCCAAAAGAAGCAAGTTTCTTTGCAAATTCCGGGTCATTAGCCTCTTCCTCTGCATAGAAGCGGACATTCTCCAACAGAAGCACTTCACCTGCTGATAAAGCTTTTACCTGTGCTTCCACTTCTGTTCCAATGACATCATGTGCAAGTACAACTTTTTTGCCTAATAATTCGCTGAATTTTGCGGCAATTGGAGCCATGGAAAATTCAGGATTCTTCTTTCCCTTAGGACGACCAAAGTGGCTCATCACCACGACACTTGCACCATTGTCAAGCAAGTATTTGATGGTGGGCAGAGCTGCTTTGATTCTTGTATCATCTGTAACGATACCGTCTTTCAAAGGTACGTTGAAATCAACACGAACAAGAGCTTTCTTGCCAGTAAAATCGCAATCCCTGATAGTGTGTAAGATCATGGTTTCCCTCTTTCTTAATCAGTAGTTAATTCATTAATTGTATCTAGTAAGGAAATCAGGCCTGTAAAAACAGGCCTGATGTTACTACTTGAAAACGAGTTATTTCACCAACTTCTTGGCGAGGTCCACAACGCGAGTGGAGTAACCCATCTCGTTGTCGTACCAGCTGAGTACCTTGAACATCTTCTCACCCATTTTCATGGTAAGATCTGCATCAAAGATTGAAGAGTGGTTGTTGCCTACGACGTCGTGGGAAACAATCGGATCCTCGGTGTATTGGAGTACATAGCCCATGGGGCCTTCAGAAGCCTTTTTGACTGCTGCATTTACTTCTTCAACAGTTGCGTCGTTCTTAAGCATGACAACCAAGTCAACGATAGAACCAGCAGGAGAAGGAATGCGCATTGCCATACCGTTCAATTTGCCCTTGAGCTCAGGAATTACCTCAGCAACTGCACGAGCAGCACCAGTGGTGGTAGGGATGATTGAAACTGCACCAGCTCTTGCACGACGAAGGTCCTTGTGGGGCTGGTCGAGCATAACCTGGTCATTGGTATATGCATGAATGGTGGTCATCAAGCCTCTCTCGATGCCGAAGCTATCATTGAGTACTTTTGCCAAAGGAGCAAGACAGTTGGTGGTGCATGATGCATTGGAGAATGCTACTGCATTGGGGTCAATCTGGTCGTCGTTGACACCGCAAACGATTGTCTGGTCAATTTTGTCCTTTGCAGGAACGGTGAGGATAACTTTCTTGGCTCCAGCCTTGATGTGATCCTTGTAACCACCCTTGGGGCTCTCTGCAGAAGCAAATACACCAGTGGATTCAATGGCTACATCAACACCAAGCTTACCCCAAGGAAGATCCAAAGGATTGCGCATAGCAAAAACAGGAATTTTCTTTCCTTCGACAACGATACCGTCTTCGGCGACCTCGACAGTCTTGTCGTATACGCCATACGTTGAGTCATATTTCAAAAGATAAGCCAGTGTCTTCGGGTCGGTCAAATCATTGATTCCAACAATTTCAATGTTCTTGTCTTCAAAAGCAACCTTAAACACGTTGCGTCCAATTCTACCGAAACCATTAATTGCAATTTTCATCGTTTGTTTTCCTCCGGGAATTCGTGATGTGTATCGATATTAATATACTGTTTTCCCATATATAGGGTCAACGCATATATATTATGTTTTAACAACCAATTTCAATCGGTTGATCTTGTGACCGTCAATATCCTCGACGGTAAATATTGCCTGAACATCTTCGACGGATTCATCCTTTACAGGAATTCTCCCAAACAGCTCAAACACATACCCTCCGATGGTCTCAAAGTCTTCTTCAGCGAGACTGAGCCCAATCGCATCGTTGACCTCATCGATGGATGTCCTTGCTTCAATCATGTAGGTATTATCATCAATCTTTGAGATTCCATCAGCCTCATCCTCGTCAAACTCATCTTGGATTTCTCCAACAATGACTTCAAGGATATCTTCCATACAAACTATTCCACTCACCCCACCATATTCATCGATTGCAATGGCTATATGAACCTTGCGCATCTTGAATTCACGCAATAAATCATCAAGGTGTTTGCTTTCAGGAATAAAATAAGGTTTTCTCATTAAATCTTTTACATTAAATCCATTATCGATTCCATGCCGAAGAATGTCCTTTGCATACAGAACTCCAACGATATTATCTATGGTTTGATCAAAAACCGGATAGCGAGAATAACCTTGTTCTTGGATAATAGAATACAACTCTTCCAGTGTTACATCATTGCTGATGAACTGAACATCAATTCGAGGAACCATGATTTCTTTGACAGTCTTGTCCTTCAGTTCCTTGATTCCCTCTATCATGGTCTGTCTTTCTTCAATCTCTACTTGCTCCTGCTTTTGTTCAGCAAGAAACTGTGGATTTTTCCTAAACAGACCTTTCCATGGTAAACTCAACGTTTACTACCCCCAAGTTTCGATAAAAGCTCTTCTTGTTGCAAAAGCATCGGCTCACTGGCATCATTACTTGCATGGTCATTACCAAGTAGATGAAGTACACCATGAATCAAGAGCCGAAACAACTCTTCATCAGGTGATACAGTAAAGGATTGTGCGTTTCTTTTCAAGGTATCCAGGGAAATGACCATGTCTCCAAGCACCTTAAGCGGTTCTGGTGGTGTATCATCTTCCTCAAAAGCGACTTCTGGCCACGTGAAATCTTCAATATCATCATCTTGTACGAAAGACAAAATATCAGTAGGCTCATTTTTTCCTCGATAGGTGTTGTTGAGTTCCTGCATGGCTTGGTCGCTTACAAAACTGACTGAGAATTCACAATTCTCCACATCGAGTGCTTGCAGAATCTCAAACAGTCGATCATGTACAAGCTTTTCTGGAGCTGCTTCCTTGAAGGCCTCATCCTCATACGAAATATCTATCATCCATTGTTGCATTTTCATGTTCCTTATATATTTTCACGAAACGTTTTTGTACTTTTATTTGGTGGGCCATCTTGGATTTCATCAGGATATTCAATCCTATGATGGTCTCTTCCTATCAATGTTTGTAGGAAAGAGCCTCCAATGCTATCAAGTTCAGTGAGTGAAAGATTCGAATCCTTGAGCTGATCTCTTTCAATCTTTCCCATGATCACCGAATGAATCAATTTCTCATATTTTGATGGTGTGGGTTTTTTCAAGGTTCTACTTGCAGCTTCAACACAGTCAGACAACATGACAATAGCAGCTTCTGCTGTGGTTGGAGGCTCGCCATTATAACAATAATCATCAATATTGACCTCTCTTCCTGCTGCAAGCGCCTGATCTTTTGCTTCGTTGTAAAAAAACTGAATCACATCATTGCCATGATGTTGTGCAATGATATCCAAAACTTCCTGAGGAAGCCCTGCCTCCCTGCCCTTTTCAAGACCAAGCTTGACGTGGCTCTTGATGATTGCAGCAGAAAGACTAGGCTTGATGTCGTCATGTTTGTTTTCCAACCCTTGGTTTTCCACGAAATATTCAGGGTGGTCAGCCTTTCCGATGTCATGAAAGATACCACCTACTCTAGCCAACAAAGCATTGGCACCTATTGCTCTCGCTGCATTGTAGGCAAGTTCAGAGACATACCGACTATGATTGTAGGTACCTTGCGCCACCGTAGAAAGCCTATCCAATACGGGACTATCCGCGAAGGCAAGTTCAGTCAAACGATACGAAGTTGGGATGTTGAACAGTCTTTCACAAAGGGGTACCAACGCATCTACAAAAACGATGGAAAGCGTTATGTTGATGATCAAAGCTCCAATCAATGGTACTACCCCACCAAAGGAAATACCAGAAACCAAATTTAAGGAAATGGCAATGAAGCTGCTTACCACACACGCATAAAACCAATTGAAGAGGTCCTCTAAACGTTTAATGGTATATTGGAAAAAATAAAGACAACAACCAATTGCAGTCATTGAAAAGAAAAAAGTCATTGCTGTGCTTTGGGGAATCATCATAGCATAGCAAGAAAGCATGAACCCACTGATGAGCCCCAACCGTTTTTTGCTGGTGATATGTGAAACAAATATTGGGGCAAAGAGCAAGGGAAGAAATGAATCCTTGAAGGGAATGTTGTGCTCAAGCATGATCATGAAAACAAAGAATACAGCTACTTGTGTGAGCAATAAGGAAGACAACATTAAATTCAAGTACTGATACAATCTTTTATTGTCTTTGATAAACTGTATGAACAAAAATAGTCCAGATCCAGTGGCCATGCAGATGAAGAAAAAACTTCCAATCAATTCCAAGATTGTATAGCGAGCTGAAGATTCACTCATGATCTTAAGAAGGGATACCTGTTCAGCGGTAATGACAGAATCCTTACTGATGATTTTCTGGCCTCTCCTGATGGTGATCTTCTGGGATTTGATGTTCTCGGCGGCAAGTGTTCTCAACTGCATGGTTCTTGCTTCGTTGTAGACTACATTGTCAAGAAGCAGCAATTGTAACGTATCAAATAGTAACATTGGTTGAAAACTAGGATTATCAGCCTGATAACCCTTGATCCAAAACGATAAGTAGTGAGAGAGCGTATCTTTGGTCAACGCAGAAGTAAAGGGCTGACGAACCAAGGAATTTGTTTTTTCCATCGTGATGTTATTATCCAGATAGTAGTTTTCATACCCTAAGCTGAGATTTTTCTGAATATCGTTTTCAGAAAACAACCCTTTTTGGAGTACCAGTTCCGATGTTTCTTCCAGAACAAGCAACATGAAATGTAAATCTTCGTTATCCAATTCAAAGAATCTACCCATGACATTGGCAGGGTCCGCAAGTTGGCTTTCCATTAAGAAATGCAATGAATTAGTCCTTTCATTGTCATCAAGTTTCCAGAATGATATGAACCGTTGAATCTGACTGACTGAAAGCGAAGTGGCGTGCAAGGAATAGGAGAAATAGGGAAGCACCTTATCTGAAGCTTCCTGAATCAATCTCGCTGTCCTCTTTTCGTCTTCATATTGAAACGTTGAAGTTGCAAAAACATCTTCATTGGCCAATTCTCCGATTTGATACCGTGTCAAAAAACTACGGATGTCACTTTGAGGGTATTGGGCAATGAATAGAGGAATCAACATGGCACATAAAACAATAAGAAATGTTAGGATTCGGGCTATCCATTTTTGTTGTTCGATACTTTTGGTGTTTTTGGCCAACCCTTGATTGCGTTTACTCATTTCTGTAGACCTTTTGTTGTACTTTCAGTGTCTTGGGCATAGGCATCTATGATTTTCTGTACGATGCGACTACGTACAACATCCCGCGAATCGAACAGAACAAAATCCAATCCTTGAATTCCCTCAAGAATGTGCAAGGCATGCACCAGCCCGCTCTCTTTATTCCGAGGCAAATCGATTTGGGAAATATCCCCGGTTATGATGGCATTAGTCCCTTCTCCCAAACGAGTAAGAAACATCTTCATCTGTTCCTTGGTGGTATTCTGGGCTTCATCCAATATCACCACCGCATTCTGTAAGGATCTTCCCCTCATATACGCCATTGGAGCTATTTCAATGCTTCCGCTGTCTTCAAGTCGATGGATGTTTGCCGGCGAAATCATTGACTCCATAGCATCATACAAAGGCTTGAGATAAGGATTGATCTTCTGGGATACATCACCAGGTAGAAAACCAAGATTTTCACCGGCCTCGATGATCGGACGGGTAAGGATCATTTTCTGTTTTTTCCCGGTAAGCAACAAACTCAAGGCATAGATAACTGCAAGATATGTTTTGCCTGTACCGGCAGGACCGATACCGAAGACTATCTGATTTTGTTCCATGGAGAGCAAATACTGTTCCTGATGAGGTCCTTTAGAATAAATGAACCGATTCTGGATACATATAGACGGTTTGGCTTCTTCAACTGGTTTCTGAGCCAATTCCATGACCGGTTGATAGTTCTTCAGACTCTGATATTCCATGAAGATTTCTGCTTCAGAGATTCCTTCTTTCTTGTCGGCCATTTCTTTCAATCGACTGACCAGTGAAGTGAATCTTGCACCTCTTTGTTCATCCTTATCTGTACAAGCAAGTAAATTTCCCTTTACGTAGAGTTCACACCCAAGGAGCGCTTCCATATAAGGCAAGTTTCGGTCATTGATACCACAAACCCTACCCATCTGTTCTTCATTCACAAAATGTACAAAACTATCCATCTCTAATCCTATGACGAGCTGGTTCTGCTCCAGATATCGGCGCTCTCAGTCCAACTCTCATCCACCTTAAGCTCAGGAATCGTATTCCACTGTAAGAAAACTGAAACGATTGGAACCCAGCTATATTGGTTGTTCGATAATACAACACTTCCAGTGTATTTACAATTCAGAGACCAATCTTCCATATAATGCTTCAATTCCAAGGATATTGAATTCATATTGAATTGTGTACTGCTTCTACCATCACCAAAGAAATCAAAGGATCGCTGCAGGTCTTCCCAAAGCAGAGGCAAGGAAAAATTCCCCGCAGTATCATAATACGTGAAGAAACCTGAATTGGAACTCTTGACAGCGAAGGTGAAATCCAAGAACTTTGCTATGGAGAAGCCTAAGTTTGCTGTAATGCTGAATGAAGTTGCATAGGTGTCAATGAAATCGATGACCAAGGTGCTGTCGATTCCAAATTTCAACGCCATTCTTTGCTTCCACCAAGAATATGTAAACTCTTTTATTGCTATCTTTGTGGTGAGCTTTGACATTTCCAATGCATCGGATGGACCCGCATAGACCAAAGTCGATGTAATATGTGTGAGCGATACCGTTGTTGAGATGTTGTTGAAATAGTTTGGTCCATACGAGGAAGAAAGAGCCTCAAATGAAAAACTTTCTTGTATGGACAATCTTTTTTCAAAGAGGTCCAGTTTCCCCGAACCAGTCAAAGAGAAAGGATCCCAATAGGAATTGAGCAAATCGGCAAACTGATACTTTCCTGTTACACTAAAGGAGATCATCGAACCACTGAATTGCATTGAGGAAGTAAGCAAATCTTTAGAAAGGATGTTGTTTTCATCAGCAAGGAACTTGAAAGAATTGGTGAATGTCCAAGATCCCTGCTTCAAGGTGAACGCAGGCAGCAATGATTGTGTCAAAGGATACAAAGTGGCCGTAACTGAGGGTGCGATACTACCCTTTTGTAAAGAAAAACTTTTTGAAAGCTTAAGTTGGTGTGTCGTTACATATTCTTTGGTGAATTCGAATATCTTTTCTTCTTGTTCATATTCATCGATGCCATCATTATCTGCATCAACAGAATAGTCTTCACTATACGAATACAAGCGTTCACTAAGGGTATAGGTCAAACCTAGTAAAGGAACAGTTGCCACTGTAGATGCCGAGACTAGAATCTGTTGAGAAAGATAGTTGTTCTTGGTGTTGTCTTGACTTCTGGTATATTGAGGATCGATTGTTTGTGTAAAGGTGAAATACGTTGGATGCAGTACCATGTTTAGCTTAAGAGAAGGTTTCGTTAGGTTGTAGAGGTACGAGTTTGCATCCCAATCCATATCTATAAGTCCATCTTCATCAACAGAATACGTAAACTTTTCATCGATGGAATACCCAAGGCTTATTGATTGTTTCAATACAGTTGAATCTTCACTATTCTTTTCTGTGTTTGAAAGGTCATTTCTATATGGTTCATCAAGACTGGAATCGAGTGTGAATACATTGTCATCAGATGCCCATCGAGTTTTCTCATCCTGCAGCAGTTGTTCAGCCTCTGATAGTTTTTTTGATGAAACGTCCGCTTTTCCTTTCAGATTTCTGGAAAATGACAGCAATTCTCCATTCATCGATGCTTGCAGTTCGGGAAGTGTCACTTCCTGTATGAAGTATTGATACACATCATCATGTTTTTCCCAATTCCATTTGATTTTTGCATTCATGGTGGTGATTTTAAAAGAAGAAATATAAGGTTTTACTATTGCAGGAGACAAATCGAATTTTCCGTCGGCTTTCCATGTGAAATTCGTGATGTCACTTAAATAATCTGTTGGGAATTCCTGTGCTGCCCCCAATAGTGAATCAAACGAAAAATTGGTGAGTCTGTTTGCATAGAGCCTTTTGACCTTTGGATCGGAGTAAATCGGTAGTTGTAAAGTGAGATCTGCCCAAGAAGTATCCAAGGTGAGTTTTGTGTCTCCCATATAGCGAAAGGTGGGAAAGCTTTGATATAACGTTGTTTTTTCAACTCCATCGGGATGAATTGCTATCTTAAGGCTGGAGTCAAACAAAAGTTTCTTTTGAAGGAAGGAATTCGATGTTTCCAGACCAAGGCTGACACCGCTCAATTCATAGGCATCAGCAAAAACTGCCATGTAGGATTCAGTGTTCTTGGCCCACTTTTGAAAATCTGAACTTGTATCTGTTGTTGCATTTCGATAGATAGGTCCATCTGAAACCATATTTGAACTCTCTTCGCTTGAGAGTAGGCTGGCAAAACTACTCTGTTCTCCCTTGGAGAAATTTGGGTAGGTTCCATAAATTTCAAACGTAGTGTTTACGAACATACCCCGCTCGCTGGTAAAGCCCATAGCTGGATTGCCCACCATACGGGAACCAGGAAAAAAGAAAGCGGGAACCCACAACACGGGTACCCTGCCGATTGATAAGTATGCATTCTTCACCAGAAGGTCGCCACCGCTGAGAAATGCGAGATTTTCTGCAGTAATTGAGGAATATGCATGTTTCTCATTGGTGGTGATGAATCCTTTGTCAAAAAAGATTCCACCATCAGATCCGTTGTAGGTAATCAACTCTCCTGTTGTAAAAAAACGTACATCCTCATCTTCGCTGTTTTTTCTTTCTGTTGTCGTGGTGCCACCAGTCACCAAAAGCGATTGCGTGGACCAGTTCAGCGTTACGATGTTACCTGTCATCGTTTGCACAGCCCCCTTTTCACTGGGGTCTTCGAAGACAACTGAACCGATGGCACTAAGAAGTGTGTTCTCGAGATCGACAATCATCTTGTCAGCTGAAAGCTTCTTTGAAATTTCTTCATCCTGCAAGGCAAATTCCACCATGGCATTTCCCTGAAGAATAACCAAGGAAGAAACCGTACGGTCATTGGTTACCGAATCGGCATTGAGGATGGTGAGAACATAGGAATTGTCGGTTTCTTTATCTTCATCCAGTACTAGCTCTTCAATTTCATGATAAGCATACAAATCTGTACGCATTTGCTCGATACTGGTGGATGGAAGGTTCCTTAGTGCTGTCATTTCCCGCAATTCGGATTCATTTGCCTGGGCGATGGAAAGAGAGAGCAACAGCTGTTCGTTCTGTGTTGCTGAGAACGCAAAGAAGTGACACCCCAAAAGGAGAAGTGTCAAAAACACTATTTTTCTAAATGTAAAACCTTCATTTTTTTCCATGGAGCATCTGAGCAAGATAATACCCCGTGAAAGAGTCTTTGCATAGGGAAACTTGCTCAGGAGTTCCTGTAGTAACTATCATGCCACCACCATCTCCACCTTCTGGACCCAAGTCAATGAGATGGTCAGCGACTTTTATCACATCAAGATTATGTTCAATAAGGATGACGGTATTCCCCGCATCCACCAATCGGTTAATGACTTCCATGAGGTTTTTGACATCGGCAAAGTGAAGACCTGTAGTCGGTTCATCAAGAATATATAAAGTTTTTCCTGTACCGTATTTAGAAAGTTCCAAACTCAGTTTGACTCGTTGAGCCTCCCCTCCGCTGAGGGTGAGTGCACTTTGTCCGAGTTTGATGTAGTCGAGTCCAACAGAGACAAGGGTATCTATCTTGCGCTTGATACGAGGTATGGCACTGAAGAATTCAGAGGCTTCAGCCATGGTCATATCAAGCACTTCTGCAATATTTTTCCCTTTGTAACGAACCGACAGCGTCTCTTTGTTGAATCTTTTGCCATGGCATACATCACACGTGACATACACATCGGGAAGAAAGTTCATCTCGATTTTCAATGTTCCATCACCTTGGCAATTCTCACATCTGCCTCCGGCAACATTGAAAGAAAATCTACCGCTTTTATATCCACGTGCCTTGCTGTCGGGAAGAGATGCAAACAGCTCCCGTATGGCTGTAAACACACCAACATATGTTGCAGGGTTACTACGTGGGGTGCGACCTATAGGACTCTGATCGATATTGATCAGCTTGTCGATGTTTTCTACACCACTGATCGCTCCGAACCCATCATAATCAGGTAGTTTATTGTTGAGTTGTCGTTTGACTGCAGGAAGCAGCACTTCATTGAGCAAGGAACTTTTTCCACTTCCTGAGACACCGGTAAGCACCACAAGCTTGCCCAAAGGAATATCGACATCTATATGCTTGAGATTATTCTTGCAAGCACCTTCAATTCGAATTACCTTCCCGCTCCCCTTTCTTCTTTTTTTGGGAATAGGCATATTCAAAACACCGCTGAGATATCTTCCAGTAATGCTTTCTGGATTGTGTTCAATCTCAAAAGGCGTTCCTTGAGCGATGATGAAACCACCATGAACACCTGCTCCAGGACCAAGATCGACGATGTAGTCTGCTTCCCTGATCGTGGCCTCATCATGTTCAACCACCAAAACGGTATTACCTATGTCTCTCAGATTCTTAAGAGTATCAATGAGTTTTTGGTTATCACGTTGATGCAATCCGATGGAAGGTTCATCCAAAACGTACAAAACTCCACTCAAGGCTGAACCAATCTGGGTAGCTAAACGAATTCTTTGGGCTTCTCCACCACTGAGGGTTGCGCTGCTACGGTCCAAAGAAAGATAATTCAATCCTACATTGGAAAGAAACTGCAAGCGTGCACGAATCTCCTTAAGTACTTGAGCAGATATTATCTGTTGATTTTCCGTCATTGTTAGAATCTGAAAAAACTGTACTGATTCTTTTACCGATAATCTCGAAACTTCCATGATGTTCTTGCCTTGAATGCTTACAGCCAAGGATTCCGGGCGTAATCGATCACCATGGCATGTCGTGCAAACATGAGAAGTCTGAAAACTGTTCATCCACATGCGAATCTGCATACTATTGGTTTCATAATACCTGCGTTGCAAATCGGGAATTATCCCACTGAAGGGTTTTTCCATCTTATATTCGCGCTTCTGTTTTTCTTGCTTATATTCGATGGTGAGTGAATCTTTGGTTCCATAAAGTATGGCAGCAATCGTCTGGGAAGGTAAATCCTTGAAAGGCGTATCCAAGGTAAATCCCAGATGCTTTGATAACGCCAACATTTGTGAACGAGCCCATTCAGCATCGGGGTTCATGGTTGCAATTGCACCTTCATTAAAGCTTTTCGAATAGTCAGGGATAATCAAGTCAGGATCAAATTCCGTTTTGACTCCCAGACCATTACAATCAGGACAAGCACCAAAGGGATTGTTGAAACTGAAAAGTCTGGGTTCCAAATCAGGAAAGGTCAGTCCGCAATGGGGACAGCTGTTCCTTTCACTATAAATTTCATCATGTTCTGAACCATCCTCAGCAATGAATGTCACCTTAACCAGGCCGTTGGTCATTTCATTACAGGTTTCAATGCTGGAAGCCAATCGTTGTCGTACATCAGGTCGAAGAATCAATCGATCAACGACGATGTCAATCGAGTGTTTATATTGTTTTTCCAAAGAAATGGGCTCATCCAAGGAAAGCATGGTTCCATCAACTTTGACACGTTGAAAACCAGAAGCCTTGGCATCTTCAAATACTTTCTTGAATTCACCCTTTCTTGCAATCGCTACTGGCGCACTTACTACAATCTTACTCTCATCTTGAGCATGATAAATGGCATCAATAATCTGGTCGACACTCATTTCTGTAATTTCACGACCACATTGGTGGCAGTGGGGAACCCCTACCCGTGAAAAAAGAAGGCGATAGTAGTCATAGATTTCTGTATTCGTGCCTACCGTAGAACGCGGATTTTTATGTGTTGATTTTTGCTCAATGGCGATAGCCGGGCTCAAACCTTCGATATAGTCGACATCAGGTTTGTCCATCCGATCCAAGAACATTCTTGCATACGAACTCAGGCTCTCTACATATCTGCGTTGACCTTCTGCAAAAATAGTATCGAAGGCAAGTGAACTCTTGCCACTACCAGAGATGCCGCTGATCACAATCAGTTTATCCTTCTCCAGTTCAATATCAATATTCTTAAGATTGTGCTCTCTGGCACCTTTAATGATTAGTTTATTCTGCATTCCTTACCGCTTCCAACACCGCTTCTTTAGCGTTATCAAGAGTTAATTTTTTGACCAATTTCCCTTTTTCATATAGAAACAAGTCTCGACCAATGCCGGTGATCGCTATATCTGCATGCTTGGCTTCACCTGGACCATTGACCTGACAGCCCATGATAGCAACAGTAAGATCCTTCTGAATTACAAGCAAATCTTTTTCTATCGAGGATAAAAAGCCTTGAGAATCAAAGCTATGACGACCACAACGGGGACAACTTACGATTCTGATTCCACCTTTTCGCAATCCTAACGTACGCAATAGTTCCACCCCCGCCTGCACTTCCGTTTCGATAGCTCCAGTGATGCTGATTCGGAGGGTATTTCCTATCCCCTGCTCCAACAACCTTCCAAGAACCCAAGTGGAACGAGTAACGGATGAAACGACCGATCCTGCTTCGGTAACCCCTACATGCAAAGGATATCCTGATTGTGAAGCAAACAGAACATTGGCATCATAGGTGGTCTGCACATCACTTGCCTTAAGAGAAACAACAGAGTTTGTGAAACCAGAGCTTTCAAACCAATCCAGGTACTCCAAAGCAGAGTTGCACATCAAGGTATCCATTGAATCATTCCCTTTTGGCAAGGAACCACTGTTCAAGCCGATGCGGATGGCAATATTGTGGTCAAGAGCGCTTTTTACAACCTCATCAACCTTCCATCGAGCACCAATATTTCCTGGATTGATCCGAATCTTCTGACAACCGCATTCAATGGCATCAAGGGCCAGTTTATAGTCAAAGTGAATATCAGCTACCAAGGGGATTGGACTATGCTTGCATAAGTATGAAAAACTTTCATGATCATCATCACTAGGATAGGAAAAACGGATAA
>JAQVVB010000008.1 GCA_028699215.1 Sphaerochaeta sp.
TAGAGCGCCCTACGGGAGTCGAACCCGCTTCTTCAGCTTGGAAGGCTGAGGTAATACCATTATACGAAAGGCGCGTTGATTACGTTGATGTTTATAAAGGAATTCCCAAAGTTCGTCAAGTACCTCTGTTGACATTTATGGCGCTTCACTGCTACAAGTAGACCATCAGTAGAGCGTAGTGAATTGAACGTTTTGCAAAGCGAGGATTATTTACAATGGGACAGCGTGGAGAAGTGTATTCATCAAGACTTATCAAGAATGATAGAACTTATTTCTTTAATGTAAAGGAAAACATCTATGGGGACATGTTCCTCAATATGGTAGAAAGCAAGGGAACTCCTGACAGTGATCGATTCATTCGGCAGTCGATTATCGTGTATCAGGAAGACTTGGGAGAATTTCTCAAGGAATTGCAAAAATCTCTTGATTACATCAAGCAAAACGAGAAGACCAGCAAATAACAAAGAGCAGCCGATTGGCTGCTTTTTTAGTCTTCAAGCAATTCTTCAGTATATCCTTCTCCCTTTTTCCTGAATCCATCTATGTTGAATGTTTTCCTATGGATAGGGGAGAGACCATAATACAGACAAGCCTGACGGTGTTCCTTTGTGGGATATCCTTTATGTTTTGCAAAGTTATACAACGGCCATTTCTTATCAGCGAGCACCATGTATCTGTCTCGAGCATTTTTTGCAAGAATGGAAGCAGCCATGATGCAAGGCTCTGTTGCATCTCCCTTGACAATCGTCGTTGTTGCGCAGTCGAGATTCGGCCTTTGGTTGCCATCTACTTTAGCCAAATCCACATGATGGAATTTCTTGATTTTCTCATAAGCACGCTTCATGGCCAAAAGGGATGCAGAAAGTATGTTGATTGCATCGATTTCCTGAGCTGTAGCAAGTGAAACTGCCCAAGCCACTGCTTTTTCCTTAATAATCTGCTCTGCTTTCAACCGTTTTTCTTCCGAGAGTTTTTTTGAATCGTTGAGTATTTCTATGGGGAAATCATCGCTGAGGATGACAGCTGCAGCACAGACCGGTCCGGCCAAAGGCCCTCTGCCAGCTTCATCGATACCGCAAACAACCTGTGGTTCTTCAAAATCGAACAGAGATCCTTCCATGAAAATTCTCCTACTTTTAACCCTATCCAACCTATGCTATAATCACAAGGAATCCCGCGTCAAGCGTAAAGAGGGTAGATCTTGTTTCTTAAAAGCCTGGAAATATATGGCTTCAAGTCCTTTGCGGACAAAGTCAATTTGGATTTTGCTGATGGAATCACCAGCTTGCTGGGGCCTAATGGTTGTGGTAAAAGCAACATCGTTGATGCCATCAAGTGGGTGCTTGGTGAACAATCCACCAAAACCTTACGAGCCGGTCGTATGGAAGATGTCATCTTCAATGGCACAGACACGCGTAAACCTCTTCAAGTAGCAGAAGTGAGCCTTGTCATCTCCAATGAAAAACAATATTTGCCTATAGAAGCTGCTGAAATTGAAATCAAACGAAGAATTTTCCGTAGTGGGGACAGCGAGTATTATATAAATAGAAATAGAGTCTTGTTGAAAAACATCAGGGAACTCTTTTTTGATACCGGTGTAGGAAAAAGTGCATATTCTATCTTGGAACAAGGAAAAATCGACCAGATTCTTTCTTCAAAACCTGAAGATAGACGCTATATCTTTGAAGAAGCTGCAGGAATCTCACGTTTCAAAATACAAAGTCAGGAAGCTGAGAGGAAACTCGTCAAGACCGATGAAAACATCCTGCAGGTAGAAACGATTCTCAGAGAAGTACGCCGTAGCTATGAGACCAAAAAGAACCAGGCTACCAAGGCCCTTAGCTATAGAGAGTTGAAAAAAGAACAATTTGCTTTGGAAGTCGATGTTCAACTTTCAACCTTGAAGTCTTATATCATGCTGAGGGAGAGCAAGGAGAATCAAAAAATCGCAGTTGCTCAAGAGTATGAAACGCAGAAAGGTTCTCTTAGTTCTTGTGACCAGGAAATCGAGGAAATGCAAGCATCCATGCGCGAACTGGGTTCCCAACGAATTGCAATGCAAACAGAACTGCAACGACTCGATGAAGCGATCAAGGGCAGGGGTGATAAGCTGGATTTGCTCACTCAGCGATTTAGGGATTTTTTACAGCAGAAAGATGAGGCAGGGTCAAGATCTCAAGTAATCCTTGAACATATGGAGCGGGATACAGCTGAAATAGATGAGAAAATAGCTGATATGGCCGATATCGATGACTCGATTACCCAATTGAACCTGGAGATAGAGAAGAATCAAAGAGGCATCGAGAAGACCAGGTCTCTCATCTTCAGTCAGAATGAAGAAATCAACCAGACTGAACAAGAAAACAGAGCTTTGGATGAACAGTTGGAGGAACTTTCTGAGAAACTGAAAAGCCTGACTGATGTCATTGTTGTTGAGTTGGAAGCCAAACTGAAAGAATCCGGGTATAACCTTGAAGAAAAGGAGCTTGCCCTTTCCTCCTTCTTGCAGAAACTGGAAAGGCTTGAGACCTCACTGTCTGAGCATACAAATTTTCTGGAAAAGCTTAAGACCATGGGGCTTTCCAGTGATGAATTGATCATGCAGGAACAAAAGTTTCAGCACCTTGTTTCTTCAAGTTTGTCAGATCTGAAGGCTCTCTTTCATACCTATCGAAGCCATGAAGCTTCCTTCATCGATGATTTGATCTCTCCTGATGGAATCATCACTGAAAAACATCATGTGGATGCAGAGATGGCATCAAGAAGAAGGTCGTTAAGTTCCAATAGGGAAAGAATCAGCTACCTTAGGGAAGAAAACAATAAGCTATCAACTTCATTGGAAGCGTATCAGATATCCATTTCTGATCAGAAAGTCGCGCTCAATCAACTGGTCACCCAAAAACAGAGTGCCAAGGAATGGGTGATGAAGCTGCAAAAGTCCGTGACTGAACAGCAATACCAGTACCGTGATGCAGTAAACCTCAGTGAAACTGCTCAGGAACGAGTATATGAAACTCAGGAAGACATCAGGGAAGTAGAGGCAGAAGTTGCAGAGATGAAAGAGAAGGTTTCCTCTCTGAATGAAGATTTGAAAACGATCATCCTTGAAATCGAAGATCAAGGAGCTGTCATTCGTTCCAAACAAGAGATGAAAAACTCTTCCTATGAACGGTTGCAGGCTTTGCGAAGCGAATCAGAAAAACTTGGTTTCCAAATAGAACAACTTTCTGTGAATCTTACTGGTATCTATACAACCTTCTTTGAAAACTATGGGAAGAGTCTCAAGGAATACGAGCATAGACTTGATGAGGAGATAGTTGATATCCCTCAGCTGAAGGCCCGTTTAGAGGAAATTAAAAAGAAGATCGAAGGGTTGGGATACATCAACCAGATGGCTGAAGAGGAGTTTGCAGAGGTCAAGGAACAGTATGACTTCTTGACAAAACAACTCGATGACCTGAATAAGGCAAAGGGTGATCTGGACGCGGTGGTCAATGAAATCAAAACGAGAAGTGAGGAGTTGTTCCTTTCAACATACAAGCAGATCTCAATAAATTTCCAAGATATGTTTCGCCGTTTGTTCGGTGGGGGGAGAGCCGAATTGAAACTTGTCGATCCAGAGGATGTCCTGCAAAGTGGTATCGATATTCTGGCCCAGCCTCCAGGGAAAAAACTTACCCATCTTTCTTTGCTTTCTGGCGGCGAACGCTCCATGACGGCTGTTGCGCTTTTGTTTGCAACGTATCTGGTGAAGCCTTCCCCTTTCTGCATCCTTGACGAAATCGATGCAGCCCTTGATGATAGGAACATAGGATATTTCCTTTCAGTGTTGCAGGAGTTTGCGGAAAAGAGCCAATTCATTATCATTACCCATAACAAGCATACGGTCATGGGTAGTCAGACACTCTTGGGAGTGACCCAAATGGAGGCAGGCGTATCGACAATGGTCAGTTACCGTATTGGTAATATGGAAGGGGAGTCCGTCATCCTTAATGACGAGGCTAAAGCGGTTTCTTTTGATGCAGAAGGTTCGATTCTGGATACTCCTTGACAGGAAAGCGCCCCTTGCGGTATAAGATGTAACTTGAATGAAAGTATATAGAGAAAGGTAATGTTTGATTCAATAAGTGATAAGTTCTCCGGCATCATGCGAACGCTGGCCGGAAAGTCCAAAATAACAGAGAAGAACATCCAGGATGCCGTTGAAGAAATCAAGGTAGCCTTGCTTGATGCTGATGTAAACTTACGAGTCGTTAGACGATTCATAAACGGCACCATGGAAGAAGCATTGGGGGAGAAAGTCCTCAAAGCTGTCGATCCTGGTCAGCAGTTTGTAAAAATTGTCTATGATCGCATGGTAGCACTTCTTAAAGACGAGGCAAATCAGCATCTCCTGCTCAAGGGGCCTGATACCACTTCTGTTGTGTTGATGATGGGCCTCCAGGGATCAGGCAAGACCACTACTTCTGCAAAGCTTGCAGCTCGATTGAAGAAAGAGGGAAGAAGGCCGTTGCTTGTTGCAGCTGACCTTGTTCGTCCTGCTGCTATTCTTCAGTTGAAGATTCTCGGTGAAGCAGTTGGTGTTCCCGTCTTTAGCATTGAAAACGAGAAAGATCCCGTAAAGGTAGCGAAAGCAGCTTTGTCTCTCGCTAAAAAAGAACAGCGGGATGTTCTTATTGTAGATACAAGTGGCCGTATGCACCTTGATGAAGTCCTCATGGATGAAATCAAGAGGCTGAGCAAGGCCATCAATCCAGATGAAACACTTTTTGTTGCAGATTCCATGACAGGTCAAAACGCTGTCTCAATTGCCCAGGAATTTGAAGAAAAAGTTGGAATTTCTGGTGTTGTCCTTTCGAAGTTCGACAGTGATACCCGTGGTGGTGCCGCTTTGTCTCTCCGTTCTGTAGTCGGAAAACCCATCAAGTTCATTGGTGTCGGCGAAAAAATGGAAGACCTTGAACCGTTCTATCCTGAAAGAATCGCCAGTCGCATCCTTGGCATGGGAGATGTTGTCTCCTTGGTTGAGAAAGCACAAGAAGTGATGTCTGAGCAGGATGCTTTGAAAATGCAGGAGAAGATGGCTAAGAACACCTTCGATCTGCAGGACTATCTTGACCAGCTGAACAGCATGGACAAGATGGGTTCAGTTGATAAAATCCTTGAGATGATACCCGGGGCTAAGGGGCAAATCAGTGAAGATGATATCGATAAGAAAGAAATTAGCCGTGAAAAAGCAATCATATGTTCGATGACCTATGCGGAACGGATAAATTACCGTATAATAGGTCCGACTCGGAGGAAACGAATCGCTTTAGGAAGCGGTACCAATGTCTCCGATGTGAACAGAATGCTGAAAAAGTTTGAGAAAATGCGACTTACAATGAAGAAGTTTGCAAAAAATAAAAAATACCAGGCTGCAATGCTGAAACAGATGGGTATGTAGAGTTGAATTCGTAGGAGGAATTGACGTGAGCACAAGCATGAGATTAAAGCGCTTTGGATCCAAAAAAAGACCTGATTACAGAATAGTCGTAATGGATTCCAGATCAGCAACCAAGAGCCGCACCCTTGATGAAGTTGGGCAGTATCACCCGATTGCCGAGAAAGACAAGCAGGTGGTTCTCAACGTTGAGAAGATCAAGGATTGGCTCGCAAAGGGTGTACAGCCCAGCGACACCGTAAAGCACTTGCTGAACAGCAATGGCATAACCATTAACAGAACTGTCCAGGAATAAGTTCCAGGAGATAGTTGTGGAAAAAGATCTTGTTGAATACATTGTTAAATCACTCGTAGACGTTCCTGATGAAGTCAGTATCAACGTAGTTGAGGGCGAAAAGTCCACGATTCTTGAACTGAAGGTCGCCAGTGAAGACGTTGGCAAAGTGATCGGCAAGCAAGGCCGTATAGCAAAGGCAATCAGGACCATCCTGAGTGCCTCCGCCACTAAAGGTGGTAAGCGGGCCGTGCTGGAGATTTTGGATTGAATATGGAAGAAAGGCTCTATACTGCAACTGTACAAAGCCCATTTGGTGTGTATGGTGAGGTGAAGATATATCCGAATAACGATGACTGTTCTTACCTGGGGAAACTCAAGGAAGTTGTGTTGCGTTTTAAGGATGGGTCTGAGCGTACTGTAGTCATTGAACGATTCAGAATGCAAGGCTCGCAGGCCCTGATGAAATTCGCTGGATATGATAATCCAGAAGATTCCAGGGCTCTTGCTGGGTGTCGCCTGATGGTTGAACGAAGCAAAGCAGCCCCGCTGAAAAAAGGCCAGTACTATGTAACGGATCTCATTGGATGTACCTTGGTGCATGAAGGTGAGACCCTTGGTACCGTAGTAAATGGTTTGGACGGCTCACAGGCTGTGCTTCTGGATGTCTCTGCATCTGATGGAAATCGATATATGGTTCCTTATCTGGAGCAGTTTATCGGTGCCGTAGATCTGTCAGAACGTACGATTGAATTGAAGACTCCTTGGATTCTCGCGTGAAAATCCATGTAGTGACTCTTTTTCCGGAAATGGTTGAAGGGTTTTTCAAGAATTCAATCATGAAACGAGCTGTTGAAAGCGGAATCATCAGTTATGATGTAATTGATTTCCGTTCTTTTGCTGCTGATAGGCATCATACTTGTGATGATGCTCCTTTCGGTGGTGGTGCTGGTATGGTGATAAAATGTGAACCCTTGTGTGCTGCTCTTGATTCTATTGGAGCTAAAGACAAACGGGTGGTATTTGCATCACCGTCAGGACGAAAATTGACGCAACAGTATGCCGAGAACCTGAGCAAAGAAGAAGAGTTGGTCTTTATCTGTGGTCATTATGAAGGTATTGACCAACGAGTGATCGATTTGTATGTTGATGATGAGATTAGTATTGGGGACTATGTGATCAGCAGTGGAGAAGTTTCTACTCTGGTGATTGTCGACGCTGTGTATCGGCTTATCGATGGAGTCATCAGTAAGGATTCTCTGAATGAAGAGAGTTTTAGTGACGGACTGCTTGAATATCCTCAATATACTAGGCCGGAGACCTATTGCTCAAAACGTGTCCCTGATGTATTATTGAGCGGACATCATGCCAATATTGGTCAATGGCGGTTGCAGAAACGACTGGAAAAGACTTTGTCTAACCGGCCGGACCTGTTGGAGACGGTATCCTTGGATGCGAACTCCAGAAAGATTTTGAACGAATTGAAAGTACATAGGGCGAAGGGGACTGTAGACGATGGACGTAATTAAGGCTATAGAGTCGGAACAGATTAAGGAAAATGCGGAGAATTTCTGCATTGGTGATACCGTAAAGGTATTTTTCAAGATTATCGAAGGTGCAAATGAACGCGTACAGGTCTTTGAGGGCCTTGTTATTGCAAAGAACAATGGTGGAATTCGTCGCTCATTCGTCGTAAGAAAGATTTCTTACGGTGTTGGTGTTGAGAGAATTTTCCCCTTGCATTCACCTCGTATCGAGAAGATCGAAGTGGTCCGTAAGGGCCGTGTCAGACGTGCAAAGCTTTATTACTTGCGCGACAAGATTGGCAAGAAGGCAAAGGTCAAAGAACTTATCAAGAAGAAGAACGCTTAGTTCTTCACTCCATTGCCACAGAAGGACGACATCTTTACCGGTGCCGTCCTTTTTTCTTATACGCTTGCTCTAAGGAAGAAAACAGGGTACTTTAGCCCTAGAGGTCTATATGGAATCAGACAGCAAAAATCTTGAAGCTATCAATCAAAATAAAAACCAGAATGCTAATCGCAAACGTGATAGGTATAAGAAAAGCGGGAAGAAGGGAGCGAAGAACAAGGCTACTGCAACCACTAAAGAGGTTGTGAACAAGCCAAAGAATACGCTTCTGCCTCCGCAAGCAAAAAAACCGTATCACAGCAATCTTCCTCAACTTCCTGTAAAGAAAGTCGAGGAGCCTTTGGAGACCTGTAAATTGTGCAATCAGGTCATAGAGAATATTGCCCAGGCCTTATCTCATCCAGAAGGCGGGCATTGTCATTTTGACTGCATATTATCAAAGATAGCAGAAGATGAACATGTAAATGACAAACAGAAGGTCAGCTATATTGGACGGGGGACCTTCGCTGTCGTAGAACCAAAAGAAGAGGGCGGATTTACCTTTGTCAAACGTATTGTTTGGGAAAATCAGGAATCGTTTGATGCTATGAAAAAATATGTGGAGGCAAACAAGAAGTGAACCCTTCCAGTAAGGTTGCAATGCTCCCAGGATCGTTCGATCCTCCTACGAATGGACATCTTGATATCATTGAACGTAGCGCAGCGCTATACGAGAAATTGTATGTTGTTGTGGCGGACAATGTTCAGAAGAACTGTCTTTTCACTGCAGAAGAACGAATGGATATGCTCAAACAGATTCTCAAGGACCATGATAACATTGAAGTTGTGATATACCGCGGTCTTGTCGTTGAATTTGCCCGTGAGAATGGGGTAGGGGTGATGATCCGTGGTGTAAGGGCTTTGGTTGATTTTGGCTATGAATTTGAACTGGCTATGACCAATAAGCAGCTGAACGGCTCGCTCGAAGTGTTGTTTATGCCTACCAGTCCAAAATATTTTCAGTTGCGCTCCAGCGCAATTAAGGAAATGGCGGCCTATGGAGCCGATATTTCTCCAATGGTTCCCCCTTTGGTAGTACAAATGATGGGAAATCGAATTAAGTTGTTGACGCAGTAAGGGTTTTTCGTTATTCTTGCTTAAGTGTCAAAATTTTGCGTAGTGTAAGAGGATATTAATATGGCAACACCCAAATATAAGACTTCAAAGGCCAGTGCGGCTTCCAGAAAAGCTGCAAACATGCGTCTTGCGTCTCCCACCCTTTCTCATTGTGGTACTTGTGGCAACATGGTTCTGCCTCATCGTGTATGTCCCAAATGTGGATTTTATCGCGGCGTTCAAGTAATTGAACTGCAAGACAAATAGTACCAATTTTTAGGAGAAACAAATGGAAACCAAAGAAGTATTTGATAAAGTTAAGGCTTTGATCGCAGATAAGCTTGAAGTTGATGCAGCAAAGATCACCATGGAAGCTTCTTTCCGCAAAGATCTTGGAGCTGACAGTCTTGATACCTATGAATTGGTATATGCTATCGAAGAGGAACTTGGTATTTCCATTCCTGATGAGAGAGCCAACGAGTTTGAAACCGTTAAGGATGCCGTAGACTTTCTCTCAACTCAGCTGTAAGGCATATCCTTTATGGATGTACATGCCTTTGGGAAAGCTCCCGTCATCTCCGAATCGAGAGAACGGGAGCTTCTTGTATTTAAGCAGAGTTGCGATATGGTCTGCAATGACTTGAGTCTTCTGAATCTAGCTTTTACCCATCGTTCGTTTGCCAATGAAGCAACAGATGCTGTTGACAACAATGAACGGCTTGAGTTTTTGGGTGATAGTGTACTGGGTATGTGCGTGGCTGATTGGCTTTTCAGAAATCTACCTGCAAAACAGGAGGGGGATTTCTCAAAAATCAAGAGCGTTGTTGTCAGTGAAGACAGCCTTGCCATGATCGCCAGGAAGATAAACATTGATAAGTATTTGCTCATCGGTAAAGGCGAAGAGTTGAGTGGAGGCAGAGAGAAGAAAGCGCTTCTCGCTGACTGCATGGAAGCCTTGTTCGCTGCTTGCTATCTTGATAGCGGGTACGACATAGCAAAAGAATTCATCATGCGGTATCTCACCCCACAGATTGAAGCAGTGCTGAACTTTGACTATCACCGAGATTATAAGACAAGCTTGCAAGAATATATGCAAAAGAAGTGGAGAAAATGCCCAGTCTACACCCTGGTGAAAAAAACCGGTCCTGAACATGAATTCACTTTTTATGTTGAGGTTACGGTAAACGGTATAAGTTATGGACCTGCGAAAGGAAGCAATAAGAAGGAAGCTGAGCAGAACGCAGCTAAACTAGCTTATAATGCTGTAGTAGATCCTACTGTAGATTGAAAATTCTTGGCAATCGTGAGCAATTGTTCACGATTGTTTTGTTTTGGGTCATCAAGTACCGTATCGAGCAAATAGGCAAGTGTCCTGCCGATCTGTACTCCTTTAGGGAATCCTGCTGATATCAAATCGTTTCCATTTATCGCCAAATCCTTGATGCTCAACGCATCATGTTCTTCCAAAATGAAATCAATCCTAGCCTGCAACTCGTCAAGAGCTGTCGTGTCGGCGTTCCCGTGAATGGCAATCTGATCCGCAATTCTCAATTGAAAGAGCATGGGGATAATGTCCAAACCTATTCGGTTAATGAATCTACGAACTGCGCTGTCGCTCCAGTTGCTCTGATAGGCAAACATATGCTCTCGAACGAGAAGTGAAATGATTCTTATTTGTTCATTGCTTGCTTTCAGGCTTTGAAGAATTTTTTTGGTTTGTTTTTCTCCCACCACTTCATGTTGATAAAAAGTATTTCTATCATCATGAAAAACGACAGTTTCACTTTTTCCGATATCATGAAAAAGTCCAGCCAGCCGCACCTCCAAAGAGTATCTCAAGTCAGCAGCAGCTTGGCAGGTCGCAATGTTGTGGGAGAGTACATCCTCATGATGCATCCCTCCTTGCTCAATTTTTTCTCCTTTTGCAAGGGATGGAAACAACTGAGACAGCATGCTGGTTCTTTGCATGTATCGTAATCCAATGGTTGGATGGTCGGAAGAAACCAATTTGAAAAGCTCTTCGCGAATTCTCTCCGCACTGACTTTGCAAAGGTTCTCTTTCATGGAAATCATTGCATCCAAAGTCTCTTGTTCAATATGGAAATTGAGTTTTGCAGCAATTCTGCAAGCGCGGAAAATACGTAAGGCATCTTCCTCAAACCTCTGGTAGGGAACCCCAATTGCACGGATGACTCGGTTGTGCAGGTCATCCAACCCCTTGTTCAGGTCAAGGATGGTTCCTTCGATGCAGTCTGCGGCGAAGGCATTGATCGTAAAATCGCGTCTCTTGAGATCTTCTTCCAGATTTCTGATGAACGTAACTGACGAAGGATGTCTTCCATCAAGATAGTTTCCTTCTGTGCGGAAGGTGGTGACTTCAAATTTTTGGTTTTCAAAGAGTACGGTTACCGTACCATGGTCGATTCCTGTAGGGATGACATGCTTAAAGAGGGCCATTACTTCACCAGGTTGAGCGTCGGTGGTAAAATCGAAATCGTCGTTTTCAAAGCCAAGGAGAAAATCCCGGATAGCTCCGCCTACGATATAGAGAGAAAAACCTGCATCCTTGAATCGGGTTGCAAAACTACGAATGGTCTTGGTTAAAGGAAATGACTGCATACAGCCACACTACCGTGACAAAGCGTAAAGGTCAACGGTAAAATTGGCTGTTAAAGGTTGTCATTTCACCATAATATGAATAGAATGACACCAATGCGGAAGCCGGCGAAGGCTTCCAAATACAAGGAGCGCATATGTTTCGTCCAGTAACCACCAAAGTGGATTTTCCTGAGATGGAAGAGAAAGTTCTGTCTTTCTGGCAGGAAAAAGATATTTTCACCAAATCGATCGAATCACGGTCAGAATCCAATGAGTACGTCTTCTATGACGGCCCTCCATTTGCTACCGGCCTTCCTCATTTCGGCCACTTGGTTCCTGGAACCATCAAGGATGCAATTCCTCGTTATCAGACCATGAAGGGTAAGCGCGTACAACGCCGTTTTGGCTGGGATTGTCATGGACTTCCTGTAGAGTTTGAAATGGAAAAAACACTGGGAATCAGTGGACCCTTTGCTATAAAAGAGTATGGAGTAGCCAACTTCAACGAGCAGTGTCGATCCATCGTATTGCGCTATACCAAAGAATGGCAGAATACAATCAACCGCATGGGTCGTTGGGTTGACTGGGAACATGGGTACAGAACCATGGACACCAATTATATGGAATCCATCTGGTGGGTATTCAAGACACTTTTTGAAAAAGGCTTCATCTATCAGGGATACAACATTCTACCGTATAGCCCTGCTTTGGGATGTCCTCTTTCCAACTTTGAAGTGAATCTCGGGGGATACCAGGATGTAGTCGACCAAGCTGTAACGGTTCGTTTTGCAGTGGACGGTGAAAAAGACACGTATTTCCTTGCATGGACAACAACCCCTTGGACACTACCTTCCAACCTTGCTCTGGCTTTTGGTCCTGACATCGACTATGTGAAGGTCCTCGACAAGAGTGACAACTGTTTCTATATCTTGGGCAAAGATCGACTGAGCCACTATTTCAAGGATGAATCGCTTTTTGAAGTTGTTGATCAGCAAAAGGGTAGTTTTTATAAGGGCATGAGGTATGAACCTTTGTTCCCTTATTTTGCAGACCTCAAGAGCCAAGGTGCTTTTGTCTGTGTGAATGGAGACTATGTAACCACTGAAGACGGCTGCGGCATCGTTCACACAGCTCCTGGATTCGGTGAGGATGACTATCAGGTTTTGAAAGGATCAGGAATTCCTGTTGTCTGTCCTATTGATGATGAGTGCCATTTCACTGATGAAGTAGCTGATTTTTCCGGTCGTTTCGTTAAGGATACCGACAAGGACATCATTGCCTATCTGAAGGAACATGGCCATTTGGTCAAGCGCGAAAATTACCTTCACTCCTATCCATTCTGCTATCGTACGCATAAGCCGTTGATCTATCGTGCCATGGGCTGCTGGTTTGTAGACATTCAGAAAATCAAGCAGGCTATGCTGGACGCCAACGAGCAGATCACCTGGATGCCTGAACATCTCAAGGCAGGTCGTTTCGGAAAATGGCTGGAAGGTGCTCGTGACTGGGCTATCAGCAGAAACCGGTTCTGGGGCAATCCCATTCCTGTGTGGAAGTGCGACGGTAGTGACTACATTGAAGTGATTGGAAGTAGAACTGAATTGGAAGCAAAGTGTGGAAAAGAGGTCACTGACCTGCATAAGCATTTTGTTGATGATTTGACATGGCCCAGTCCTGATGGAAAGGGCACAATGAGACGCATTTCCGATGTGTTGGATTGTTGGTTTGAATCAGGTTCCATGCCCTATGCACAACTCCACTATCCGTTTGAAAACAAGGAATACTTTGAAGAACACTTTCCTGCTGATTTCATCTGCGAAGGCTTGGATCAGACACGTGGTTGGTTTTATACGCTTACCGTCATTGCAGCCGGACTCTGGGAGAAACCTGCCTTCACGCACTGCGTGACAAACGGCATTGTGCTCACAGCAGAAGGTAAGAAAATGAGCAAGAGTGCTCGAAACTATACCGACCCAATGGAAATCGTGAATCTCTATGGAGCAGACTCGTTGCGCTTTGCCTTGATGAACAGCGCAGTGGTTCGCGCAGAAGATCTGAAGTTCAGTGAGGATTCGGTAAAAGAAGTACTCAAGATGCTCATCATTCCTCTTTGGAACGCATACTCATTCTTTGTTACCTATGCAAATATTGATGGATATGAACCAAGTGTCACAGCGTATGAAAAGCTTTCCAATCCGATGGACAAGTGGATCATCAGTAGCAGTGAAAGACTCATCTTGGATGTGACATCAGCTCTTGATGCCTATGATATCCAGAGGGCTTGTTCTTTCTTCATTCCTTTCCTTGATGATTTGAACAACTGGTATATTCGAAGAAGCAGAAGAAGATTCTGGAGAAGTGAAAACGATGGGGATAAGAAAGAGGCATATGATACTCTTTATCGGGTTTTGATGACCTTCATCAAGATTGCAGCTCCTATCATTCCCTTCACCACAGAAGACATCTATCAGAATCTGAAGACCGATGAGATGAGTCAGAGTATTCATCTGTGCGACTATCCTGTGTATGAAGAAGACCAGCGGGATTATGCCTTGGAGAAACGTATGTCTCTTACCCAAAAAGCAATTGCCATGGGTCGATCCGTACGTGCTTCCAATAATCTGAAGATCCGCCAGCCCTTGAAAACCCTCTATCTTGTCGATAGGGAGAGCGAGGAGCGTGAAGTGTTGTCTTCCATGGAAGACATCATCGCAGAAGAACTGAATGTCAAGAACGTTCATCTTCAAGCGGATGAGACAGGTTTGGTCAGCTACAGTGCGAAGGCAAACTTCAAAGTCCTTGGTTCCTCATTGGGGAAGAACATGAAGGAAGTTGCTTCTCAGATTGCAGATCTTGATGGGAATGCCATTGCTTCTCTCTTGGACGGTAATATACTGAAAATGCACTATAGTGCCGGTGAAATTGAAATAACCAAAGATCAGATCATTGTCCAAAGGACTGAGATGGAAGGGGTTAAGGTGTTCAATGAAGGATCTTTGACTGTTGGTTTCGATACCTTGATTACTGAAGAACTCCTTGAAGAAGGCATTGCTCGAGATATCGTAAGAAGTATCCAGAATTTGAGAAAAGAGAGTGGTTTTGAAGTTTCCGACCGCATCGAACTCTCTTATGATGGAGATGAGGTTGTCCAAAGAGTCTTTGCCAACTACAAGGATACCATCGCAAGTGAGACATTGTCGAATTCCATAACCTTTGCTACACTGGAAGGCGAGGGCGTGGAGTGTGGAGACCACTTGGTGAGGCTTTCTGTAGTAAAGGAATAACCATGAGAAAAAGTAAGGCTTTCATTCTTGCAGTTTCGCTTGTTTTGATTCTTTCCTCTTGTGCCACATTGAAGAAGGAGGAGAGGCCTTACTACCATTTTCAGGGCATGGCTAAAGACCAGACTATTGTGATAACCGTCGATGCACTTGCTGAAAAAGAGTTGGTTGCATCGGCGTTTGGGGATTTGGAAGAGTTTGCAAAGAGAGCCACGCGAGTTTCACTCTCTTTGACTCCCTTGACTGATGTCTATCCCTTGGAGGTGGATGCTCTTGAGGCCTATGGCGTTGTTGAAGGTGATTATCCTAGGTTTTTGCTCAATACAGGGATGATGTATTCCAGAGAGCTTGACCAGAAGGGGAATGCAGAAGGACTCTCTTGGTTTACGCAAAAAGACGGAGATATCAGTCTGTATGCACCAAAGAAAGACGAGTTGCTCTTTTCCAACGCTAGCTATGAACGTGCCTATGGTTCGTATAGTGAAAAGTTGTTCCTCATAGATGATGAAACAGCTGCTCACATGGCAAATGCTTCGATTGCAGTGTATGCAGTAGAGCCAAATACATTCTTTGATTTGGGCTTGGATCTCCCTGAGAGTGCTTTCAAGCAGATGAAAGAAGTACTATTGCTTATATATCGTGGCGATGATGGTCGTACCTTGGATGCCTACATCACCATGGATTCTGATAAACTTGCTAATACGCTCTCTCAGATGGTACGTACTGGGTATATAGCAAGATTGAGAAAGGATAAGATTTCTTTTAAGATTGCGGATTTGATGAAGATGTTTACGATAGAAAACGATATTGTAATGATAAAACAAATGGATTTGGGCAACGAACAGATGGAACTTTTACAGCGAAGTCTGACCGGTTTGCTCTAATGAGAGGAGTGATGTTATGCCTAGTTACGAATACGAGTGTCAACTTTGTCATGCCCGGATTGAATTGGTTCAATCTGTGGAAAACCATGAAGTACCTGCTGTCTGTCCCTCCTGCAATTTGGAGCATACCATGAAGAGGGTCTATAAGCTTGGAAAAACAGAGGACTCATCTTCAAAAAATCCTGAACATGATCACAAGGAGTAGGGTGTGGAAAGTAAGAAAAGAATATTGACTGGTGACAGGACGACAGGAAAGCTCCATTTGGGACACTATGTAGGTTCTTTGAAGAGTCGAGTGGAATTACAGGATTCTTACGATGAATTCATCCTTCTTGCGGACGTACAGGCACTCACTACGCATTTTAATAACCCGGAGCTCATCAATAGCAGTATCTATGATGTAGCTATGGATAATCTGAGTGTTGGACTTGATCCCAATAAGATAACGTTGGTTCAGCAGTCGCAAGTGGGATCCATTGCAGAGTTGACCATTTTCTATTCAATGCTCGTTACTGTCAATCAACTGCGCCACAACCCAACAATCAAGACTGAGGCCAAGAATTATGGCTATGAGGACATGACGTATGGATTTCTGGGATATCCAGTGAGTCAGACTGCTGATATTACTTTCTGCAATGCTGATTTAGTCCCTGTCGGTGAGGATCAGGTTCCTCATATCGAGCTTGCTCGTAAGATTGTACGAAAATTCAATGATCTTTACGGAACGTCAATCGTTGAACCCCAGGTGAAGCTCAGCCAAGTTGGTAGACTCAGCGGTTTAGATGGTAATGCCAAAATGGGTAAAAGCATGGGTAATGCCATCTATCTGTCTGATTCGGCTGAAGTGGTTTGGGATCGTGTACGCAATGCAGTAACCGATCCTGCAAGAATCACCGTCAAAATTCCTGGACATCCGGAAATTTGCAATGTATATAAGTATCATTGCGTATTCAACGCTGATGAAGCCCCAAACATCCATGAGATGTGTAGCAATGCACAAATCGGTTGTGTCGCATGTAAGAAAAAGCTCAATGAAGCTTTGAACAATCTGCTTGATCCCATCAGAGAAAGACGAGCCTATTACGAAAGTCATCGAAATGAGGTCCGTGATCTGATCATAAGTGGTACGAGAAAAGCAAATGTAATTGGAGACGCCAATCTTGATGCAATCAAGGAAAAAATGCACGTAACAATCTAAATTCAGGTTTTTCTCAAATTGAAAGGAAAGATTTTCCCTAGAGGAGCATCTTTCCTTTTTTGCTTTACCATGTAAATAATTTGGTTCATGCAAAGTAATGCAAAATACGTTGAATCCTATAGCAATTCCATTCTAGTAATTTGCCTTTTACGGGGTTGGGTTTGATGGTATAGTTATACATGGGTGAGAAACTGTTTGTATAGAAAAAGGAGAATTGCTATGAAAAAACTGCTTGCATGTGCATTGTTGACCAGCTGTATGGTTGCCTCTGTGTTCGCTACTGGATCAAAAGAAGAGCCTGTTGCAGCACCGGCCCCTGTCATTGAAGAAATGTCCCATGATGAATTGGTGGCTCGGGCAAAAGAAGAAGGCAAAGTTGTCGTCTATGCGACTTCCAGTCGTATTGCAAAAGCTGCCTCTGCTTTTACAGCTCTGTATGGCATTGAAGTTGAAAGCTCAAATCTCAAGGATTTTGAGTTGATCGAGAAGGTGGCTAAAGAAGCACAGGCTGGGGTTGTAGGTTCAGACTTCGTTCTCGCACAGGATGCGGGAAGATTGGTCGGTGAACTCATTGAACCCGGTTATCTGTATAACTATGTTCCACCGACCTTGAAGGATGTCGTTCCTGTTGCCATGCAGAATCCTTTGCAGGTTTTTGCAATCAATAAAGTATTCATCTACAATGATGAAAATGTTGAGGGTTCCCCGTACACAAATATCTGGCAGTTTGCTGATCCCAAATATGCTAGTCTTTTGCAGTTCAAGAACCCGTTCCAAGAAGGTGTGAATGCAAATTTCTTGACCATGTGTACCAGTGATGAATGGTCTGCTAAAATTGCTCAAGCGTATAAATCCTACTATGGAAAGGACATTGTCCTTACCACCCCCAATGCAGGCTATGAATGGATCAAGGCTATCTACAACAATGACTTGATTGTAGGTACCAGCGATACAACGATTGCGGAAAATGTAGGAATCAAAGGCCAGAATGCGAAACGTGAGAATCCTCCCGTTGGTTTGTTTGTCTATTCCAAGGCAAGATATGCCACCAGCAAAAACCTTGCTCTTAAACCAGCAATGGAAATGGAACCGTTCTCAGGTTTCTACTACAGTCTCTATGCTCTGATGTCAAGTTCTGCTGCTCATCCTCATGCAGCTAAGCTCTTCATTGAATTCTTGTTCTCGGAAGCTGGTTTTGCTCCATGGGGCGCTGATTGCGGTACCTATAGTGCAAATCCCAACAACCCAATTCAAGAAGACATAGATTTCCCCTTTGCAACCTGGCAGCCTTTGCTGGTAGAGGAAGATGGAGCTTTCTGTTTTGATAATCGTGCTGAAGTTGAGGAATTCCTCAATCAGTACATCTACTAGAACACAAGTATGTAGCATTGCCTGCAGGGTTTTCCTGCAGGCTTTTAGTAAGGAAACATCTCATGAGCGCCAAAAGCCGATTGAATAATTTCAAGTCATTCATCAAGAAGCCCCACAACATTATTTTAATCGTGTTGTTTGTTGTGCTGGGGTATCTTACCTTAGTTCCCTTGATGACAATCATCGTTGACACCTTCAGTGTACACTCTTCTGAAGCCCGGTTTGTCAAACAACCGGTTGGTTCGTTTACTCTGTATCACTGGAATAAAATGTTTGCCAGTGGAGTGACCAGCCAGAAAACTTTTTATGAACCATTTCTCAACACCATGGTTGTTGCTTTTTTATCCTGTGTCATGGCAATCGCTGTCGGAGGCTTTTTTGCTTGGACAGTCACCAGAACCAATATTCGGTGTAAGGGATTCATTTCTACAGTTTTTGTATTTCCTTATATCATGCCGGCTTGGACGCTTGCGATGGCTTGGCTCAACTTCTTCAGGAATTCACGTGTTGGTGGGGCTCCCGGTCTATTCACTGTATTCACCGGTATTGAGACAGCCAACTGGTTTGCCTATGGACTCTTTCCCATTGTCATTGTGCAAGGTCTTCACTATGCACCCTTCGCGTATATCCTAATCGGTGGCATCCTTCGAAATATGGATGCAAATCTTGAAGAGGCCGCCATGCTTCTTCACGCAAATCGTTGGCAGATTACACGAAAGATTACCCTGCCTATAGTAAAACCAGCCTTACTTTCAACCTTTTTGCTGGTATTTTCCTCTACTATGAGCGCTTTTGCCGTTCCTGCCTTTTTAGGCAGTCCTGTCCGGTATCAGGTTTTGACCACTCAGATGTTCCGTACCCTCAATGGAATGAACCCCGGGTATGGCTATATCATGGCTCTCATCATGATTGTCATTGGTGTCGGTATCCTCATGCTCAATCAATGGATAACGGGAAGACGCAAATCATATACGACCATAACCGGCAAGAGTTCGAATATTTCCTTGTTCAATCTAAGGAAGGCACGAACTCCGCTTACGATTGTGTTGGTTACCGTCTTGGTCATGGTTGCAATCCTTCCTCTCTTCTCCTTTGCCCTTGAATCATTCATCATGGCACCAGGGAATTATTCATTCTCCAACTTCACTACTGAGTTCTGGATAGGAGCGGGTAGAGCAGATATTGCAAACAGTGAACCAGGCATTTTACGGAACCCTTCGATTTGGCTCGGTTTGACCAATAGCCTCAAGCTTTCTGTCATTGTCAGTCTGATTGCAGGTACGGTAGGGATGTTGGCAGGGTATTCCATAGCAAAACGCCGTGGATCGAAACTGTCCACTTGGGTCAATAACCTGACCTTCTTCCCATACTTAATGCCTTCTATGGCTTTTGGAGCAATTTTCCTCTCAATGTTTGCGGTGAGGAGAGGTTTTATTCCTGCCTTGTATGGCTCCTTCTGGTTGCTGGTTATTGTTGGCTCAGTAAAATATCTTCCCTTTGCCTCAAGAAGTGGTATCAATGCCATGCTTCAGCTTTCGGGCGAAATCGAGGAAGCTGGGACCATCATGGGGATTGGATGGTTCAAGCGAATGACAAGAATCATTTTCCCGATACAAAAAACGACGTTCATCAGCGGATATCTTCTTCCCTTCATCTCTTGTATGAGGGAACTCTCGCTCTTCATCCTTTTGGTTTCTCCTTCAACGAGAATCCTTACCACCTTGTTGTTCCAATACAATGAGAAAGGATGGAACCAGTATGCAAATGCCATCAACTTGATGATCGTAGTCATCGTGGTGAGCTTCAATCTCATCGTCAATAAATTGACGGGAGCCTCGATTGACAAGGGAATTGGAACGAACTAAAGGAGCACATGATGCCAAAGATTGAATTGAAACACGTTACCAAACGTTTTGGAAAATTTTTAGCGGTAGATGACTTGAATATGATTATTGATGATAGGGCTTTTGTCACCCTATTAGGACCCTCAGGATGCGGTAAGACCACTACATTGAGGATGATAGCAGGTTTGGAAACCCCTACCGAGGGCATCATCACCATCAATGACAAGATTGTCTTTTCTTCAGAAGACGGAATTGATATCCCTCCCGATAAGAGGGATGTAGGTTTTCTTTTTCAGAACTATGCGCTTTGGCCACATATGACCGTATATAAAAACATAGCATTCGGATTGGAAAACCTCAAATGGTCGAAGGACGATATCAACAAACGAGTTGTTGAACTTTTGGATATGCTGAAAATCGCCGAGTTTTCCCATCGATATCCCTCTGAACTTTCAGGAGGCCAACAACAACGTGTCGCTATAGCCAGAACCCTTGCAACAGGTCCTAAAGCCCTCTTCATGGATGAACCACTGTCAAATCTTGATGCCAAACTCAGGATGGAAATGCGTACAGAACTGAAGCGATTGCATCGTGAAACTGATTCCACCTTTGTGTATGTGACCCATGACCAATTGGAAGCCATGACACTTTCCAGCAGAGTCTGTCTGATGAAGAATGGCTATATGCAGCAATATGCTCCTCCTTTGGATGTATATCGTCGTCCAATCAATACCTTCACAGCGGATTTTGTCGGTTCACCCAACATCAATTTGATTCATGGATCGGTTGAGAGTGTTTCACCTCTGGTATTCTCTCTACCTGGTGATATCAAGTTGGGATTCGATCCTATCGAGAAAATGAATCTTGAGGTTGGCCAGAAGATTATTTTGGGTATTCGACCTGAACACGTTGCCATTGCTGAAGATGCTTCCATGGTTGAAGCCACCATTCTTTCATCACTGCCTTCAGGCATGGAAACCATCGTGCAATTGAAAATGGGGGACAGCCATTTACATTCAGTGATTTTCGGTGACCTTGATTTCGATGTTGAAAAGAAGGTAGGATTAGCTTTCACTTCAGGTAAGTTCAACCTCTTCGATGAGGAATCTACGAATAATCTCGGGCAAGGACGTCTAAAGAAGGCTTAATTGTTTAAGTGCAACGTATTATTAGGAGACAAGCCTGCCTGTTATGGCGATGACTTGGTCTCCTTTTTTCTAGTGGTACGGCAATCCGTACAAAGGATTCGATAATGAGAAGAAATTTGTTCAAGGCGTACGATATTCGCAGCAAACGAAGCAATTTCGATGAAGATACTTCAAAAGAGCTATGTCATGCCATTGCATACTACATGATTCATGATGTGAAGACCTATTCAATTGTCCTCGGGCGGGATACACGTCTGGGGAGTGAAGAGCTCATGCAAACTGCCGTAGATATATTCGTGCAGTCAGGAATGACCGTCTATCTTGAGCTCAACCCGATGGGAACCTGCCAGTTCTACTACAACTGCATACAGCATACAAAAAGTGGTGGAGTCATGATTACCGCAAGTCATAATCCTGGGTCCTATCTTGGAATGAAAATCGTTGCAACAGAGGCACAGAGTGTAGCACTCAATTGTGGCCCGAAGGGCGGACTTGCAACCATCCAAGCGTATTATGAAGATAGTCTGCTTTGTAATGAACGCTCTGGGGGTAGGGTGATCACCATGAACAGTCTTGACCCCTACATCGACTATTCGATGCGCCTTGCCCAGGTTCCCAGCAGAAGTCTCAAGGGATTGCCTGTGGTATGTGATTTTCTCCATGGAAGCAATGGAGAAGCCATCAGCAGAGCTTTGAACCAAAGTGGTGTGAACGGTACCTTTCTACATCTCATCCCCAATGGGAATTTCCCTTGCGGAGATCCCAATCCTGGTAGCGAGGCAAGTCTGCAAGGAACATTGAAATATCTTGATGACCATCAGAGTCCCTTATGTTTTGTCTATGATGGTGATGGCGATCGAATGGATTTGATTTATAAAGGCAAACAGCTGTCTCCTGGATTTGTCATGGCTCTGATTGCTGATGAGCTTGAAATGCTTTTTGCTCCGTATTTTGTCGGTAATGATCAAAAATTTTCTCCTTCGTTCCTTTTTGACATCAAGGCAAATCCATTGCTTTTGCTCAATGAAGTTGCACATGGGAAAAAGATTGCCTTGGTTCAAAATGGGCATTCCTATATCAAGGACACGCTGCATAGAAAGCAACAAGAACATTTTCTTGCTGCTGTTGAAGAGTCTGCACACTACTATCTACAGCTTCCCCAAGTAGTGGACGATTGGCGATCACCTCTGGTTGCCTCAGAAAATACCTTGTTCTATACATTGCTGGTCCTTCGAGTCTTTTTGCAAGCTCCCTATCGTTTTGATGAGGCAATGGCGATGCAGGATAGCTGCTGGAGGGCTAGAGAGTGGTCTATCATGATTAAGGATGAAGAAAAACGACTGACCATCCAGAAGGAAGTTGAAGAGAGCATTCTACAGATGGGCGCAATAAAGATCACTGAAAACGAACATGGGGAGAGTCTTGGAGCTACGCTGCTTCGGTACAACCTTCCAAAGACCTATGATGAACACGCTGAACTGAAAACTCCATGGTTTCAAGTCTTCCAGCGACTAAGCCAGAGTGAAGAGACCTTACTCAGATGGGAAGTGGTTGCCAGTGATGAGGAAATCGGGGAGAAAGTTTTTGCACAACTTCTTAAAGTGCAAGAGACGTATCGATAGCGACTAAGGGAGAGAATCCTGCTTATCGAGTCACCCCGCTTCCAAATGCTCTTATCTAAAAGGCTGAATTTCTTGAGAAATTCAGCCTTACTTCTTGTTCAGACAAACCATTGAAACTCATTGTCTGCAGCCAACTTGGTTGCAAACCTGGGTAAGGTCCTGACGGGATATACTTCAATGGGCAGGTTTGTTTCCAACATCGGTGTTACGATTCTCCAAGATTCAGTGATTTCTCGCATGGAAGGAAACAGGCTCTTGTCTCCTTGAAGAATCTTCTGCACAATCTGCTCATATGCTTCAGGAGTATTTGCACCAAAGGTCTCTGTCTGATTGAATCTAAACCTAACAGGCTTGGATTTCCAGGAAGTGTTCGGTTCTTTCAGATTCATGCTGATATCAATCGTGAGTTCCGGATGGATGTTGATGATTACGCCGTTTTCTGCAATTGAGTCGTCATGCATCACCTGCTTGGTTGTATTCTTGAACTTTACATAAATCAAGGATTTGGCATCTTTTTGCATCTTTCCCGTCCTTACAAAGATGGGTATTCCTGCAAAGAAGTAGGTGTTTACATAGAGCCTTAAAGCAGCATAGGTAGGTGTGTCCACAATATGTCCGCTATTGACTCCCAATGACTCATAGCGGCCCATGTGAAACTCTTCTATGGGAGTTATAGCCCGCAGTACCTTCACCTTCTCCACAGCGATATCTTCAGGAGAGAGCGAGGCAGGTTCATTCATGGTGAGGTAGGTGATGATTTGCAGAATGTGGTTTTGGATCGTATCGCGTACGACTCCTATCTGTTCATAGAAACCGAGACGTTGATCGACCCCATGGGTTTCATCAAACACAATCTGGATGCTTTCAATGGAATCCTTATCCCAGATGCTTCTGATGATGTCGTTATGGAACCTCATGATCAAAAGGTTCTGCATGAATTCCTTGCCAAGATAGTGATCGATCCTGAATATTTCCTTATCGGTAAAAGCCGTCTGTAGGATGGCATTGTATCGTTTTGCAGATTCCAGGTCGAAACCAAAAGGTTTCTCAACCACAATCTTTTTTGTCAACGTGCACAGGCAATCCATCGATGCATCGGTTTCCTGTATCTGACTGATTGCTTCTTCATACAGTGAGGGCTGAAGCGCCAAATAGTAGATGAGCTCAACTTCCTTTTCGTCGTTGATCAGTTCTTTCATCTTTGAGGAGAGCTTTTTAGGGGACGTAACATCCTTCATGTCATAGTAAAGATAATCGAGCTTATCAAGGAAGCCCTTGTTGGTTTCTTCATGCAGGGTTGAAGTTAGGAATTCCTCTTTGGTGGTATATCGCCTTCCTAAAGCAAGGACGGTGAAATCATACCCTTTATTGATGAGTTGTTCATATGCAGGATAGAGCTTCTTGAGGGCTAGATCGCCGGTCCCCCCGAATTGAATGATGATTGTCTTCATAGATGTTACTCCTTGAGATCTGAAATCGTGGTCACCTGAAACCCTTCTCGCAAGAAGAATGAACAGGGAAGAAAGGAGGGGTGCTCTTTGTTTTCAAGAAAACGTTCATATGCATTTCTCTTTGCTTCTCCAAGAAATAAAAGAAACACAGGGGTGTTTTTTCCAAGGGTTCTAAACCCTTCATAGGTTATGGTAACACGTTCTTTGGGTGGTTTGGGACTGTTTTTTATCATAGCTGTCTGATTTGTATCCATACTTGGATAGGAACCGGGGAAGAGCGATGCAAAGTGACCATCTTCGCCTATCCCAAGATAGATAAGATCAAACACCTCGTCTTCCAGAATGTTTTGACCTGGTTTAGGTATGACCAATTGGGATTTGTGCATTGCTTGGGAGGCAAATGCTGCACGGAAACCTGCATCGAGAAGGGTGTCTTCGTTTTTTTCTCCACCAAGTCGTTCATCCACCAAGTAGAGTTGCAAACGCTGTTTGGTTGACTGGGGTAAGGAAAGCACCGCTTCTATCAAGAGCGTTGCGCTTCTCCCCCCAGGTATCGCAATACGTAGTCTATCGTTTTTCTCAAGAGAGAGTGTTTCTATCTGCTGAGAAACCAATGCTACTAATTCTCTTGAATGTATGAGTTTTAGATTCTTCATAGTGGGAATATACTCAAAAAAGAAGAAAAGGGACAGTCTTAGACCTAGTAAAATACTAGGCTTTTTTGAATTCCTGTTTTTCTTTCGCGATCGCCAGCATCAATTTGATTCGATTTTCTTGGTTTACATGAGTGGCGGAAGGGTCATAGTCGATGGGAACGATATTTGCTTGGGGAGCTTTCTCTGTGACAGACCGAATCATACCTTTTGCACAGATATGGTTGGGCAAGCACCCGAAAGGTTGTGTACATACGATGTTTTCATATCCGCTATGTACGAGTTCCAACATCTCAGCGGTCAAGAGCCAACCTTCACCCATCTTCACTCCATAATCAAGAAGTCCTTCGTCCATCTTTTTTGTTTCAAGATATGTGGACGGGACTACAAAGCATCCTGGTTTTTTCATTGCATCAATGGACATTTTTTCAACCTTGAAAAGTTGCTTCATGACAAATTGGGTGAACTTTGATGAGATGTATCTCCCTCCATAATATTTGCGATCAGTAATGGCATTGTCTGCACCGTAATACAAGAAACCCATCATGGAAGGGACCATTACTTCACAGCCCTGGTCTTCAAGAAACTGTTGGAGGTTGTTGTTGCCGAGAGGTGAGTATTTCATATAAATCTCACCCACGATGCCAACTTTGATCTTTTTGGTTTTTGTCACCTCTATCTGTGCAAATTCATTACATATCAGATTGAGGTTGCGTTTCATGGCATATCCGATATAACCGCGATTGTGAGCAAACTTATCACTCAGATACAGGTTCCATTTTTTGACCAAAGCATCTGCTTCTCCTTTCTGCACCTCATACGGTCTCACCTGATTGGACAATGCCATGAGCAAGTCTCCATAGATGAAACCACAGTACGCCTGAAGCAGCATGAACGGTGTCAGTTT
>JAQVVB010000153.1 GCA_028699215.1 Sphaerochaeta sp.
TAAACAGGATGAACGATATGATTCCTGGTTCTACGTTGAAGGGGCAGGTCTTGTTCAATGGGCATGACCTGTATGAGCCACAGGTGGATGCGGTGCTCGTTCGCCGGAAGATCGGAATGGTTTTCCAAAAACCCAACCCTTTCCCCAAGAGCATCTATGAGAATATCGCTTGGGGAGCCCGGATCAATGGGTTCAAAGGCGATTACGATGAACTGGTGGAAACCAGTTTGAAAGGTGCGGCTCTTTGGGATGAGGTGAAGGACAAGCTCAAGCAGAATGCTTTACGTCTCAGTGGAGGACAGCAACAACGTCTTTGCATCGCTAGGGCGATAGCTGTTCAGCCGGAGATCATTCTCATGGATGAACCTGCTTCTGCTTTGGATCCAATTGCGACCGGTCGTATTGAAGAGTTGATCCTTGAACTGAAGAACGACTATACGATCATCATCGTGACCCATAACATGGGTCAGGCTTCACGGGTTTCCGATTACACGGCGTTTTTCATGGTGGATGAGAAACGCACCGGATACCTGCAGGAATATGCACAGACAGAACAGCTGTTTCTCAACCCACAGCATAAGAAAACAGAAGAATACATCAGTGGAAAATTCGGTTGATCGATAAAAAAATAAAGAGGAATGAATTATGGAAATGAAAAAAGCCAGCCTATTGGATGAGAAAATGCGTTTTTACCAAGAAATGCTTATACAAATGGTGAATCGAGTGGAAGAAGCCATCTACCAGGCCCAGCATGCGTTTCGCAACCATGATGTGGTCTTGGCCCGTAAAGTAATTGCAAATGACTATTTCATAGATCAGCTGCAGGATATGATAGAAAATGATGGAGTGCGTCTATTGATATCTGAAGCACCATACGGCCATTATATGCGTCATATCATTGCTGGAATGAAAATTGTATCAAGTTTGGAGCGCATGGGTGATCATGCTTCCCATCTTGCCAAGATGGCGACTGCCAAAGAAGATGAGCTATGCATACCGTTTGTGGAACGTATCAGTGAAATGGCTTTGTTGGGAGCTACCATGACCCGTTTGGCTGTTGAGGCTTTCATGGATGTCAAAGCGGAGAAGGCCATCGAGGTTGCAGCAATGGACGACAAGATGGATGCAGAGCGGGATGCGATCAATGCAGATCTTTTTGCCATGCAACCTTCGTCAGCGAAGGAAATGGAAAGAATCCTCAACCTGTTTTACCTCACCAAGGAGATGGAACGTTTTGGAGATCATGTCACCACCATCTGTCGATGGATCGTCTACATGGATAAAGGTGAAAGACCCAGACTCAATGGAGCGAGATTGACGGGACCTGCAGGTCCCATCCTGTAGATTCAGAAAACAGGCAAAGGGGCTGTTTCAAAAGTCAGATTTTGAAATGGCCTCTTTTCATATCCATGCACCATTGAGACACTATTTGGTGCCTGTTGTCGAGCAATTCTTTGCACACAAAATGTTGGCCTACCTGATGTAGTCTTTTCCATCGAGGGACCGCTATTCTGGACTCCGTTGCCTTTGCACTATAGCCTGCCTTATCTTGCTCGTTCGGTACCTCGTGCCAAAACGGGTTGCCTACGGCACCCCTCTCGATTCTGTAGCCGAGATCCTCAGGCCGGTCGCATGCCATACGTGCAGTGCACGGTTCTGCATGGTGATCCATCGTATAACGACGGGCCATGTTCTGATAAAGATGAGCATCGTTCCGTTCCACCCGTCGTGGGAACTGAAGCAATGCGAGGATGGCCGATTCGACGGGGTGAGTTTCAGTGTACCGCAAGTCATTTCTGATAAAAAAAGGGAGCTGTCTCCCTCCTGATTTACATCAGAGGGTGAAACAGCCCCGTTGCTTGGTGTTCCTTAATTGTTCTTCTGATAGAGAGAATCGCTTCGATCTTGCAAATTTTGTAGGTCATGCCCACTTCGAGGGAGAACGACAGTGAACGTGCTGCCCACTCCCAATTCACTCTCGACTGAAACAGTTCCGCCATGGACGCCTACGATGTGCTTCACAATGGAAAGACCGAGTCCCGTTCCTCCCTGACTACGGCTACGAGCAGCATCGACACGATAAAAACGCTCGAAAATCCTTGTCAGGGCATCCTTGGGAATACCAGAACCATGATCGATCACTTTACATATGACCTGTTGGTCCTCAACGGTGATTTCAAGCAATACCTCACTATGGTCTGCAGAATAGGTGAGGGCATTCACCACCAGGTTGGAAAGAGCCTGGACGATGAGCATGCCGTTCACAAGAATCTCCAAACCCAGAGGATTGTCGACAAACGTCTTGAAGCTGCTGTTTTTCTCTTCAGCACGATATCTACAAGCCTCAACCACCTCTTCAACAATTTGGTCCACTGCTGTCCAAGTCCGCATTGGAGAGGCATTTTGCTGTTCAAGTGAAGAGAGCAGCAACAAGTCCTCAACAATGCGCTGCATGTTCAATGCCTGTCGATTGATGATCTGGAGGAAACGCTGAGTGGATGCATTATCGGGAGTGTTTTCATTGATCAGGGTATCTGAAAAGCCTGCGATGGCGGTAATCGGGGTTTTCAGTTCATGGGAGACATTGGCGACGAACTCCTTGCGTATCTGTTCGAGCCGTTTAAGTTCTGTCATGTCGTTGATGGAAAGCACTATCTGCTGTACTTTCGATTGCTGTGTTGCGTAGAACACGGGGACTGAAAGGATCTTGAGGATTTTTGTTTTTCTTTTCCCCACGACCAACGCTGTTTCTCCAAAGAGGTGTTCAAAATGGGCAGTCGTTGTTTCATGGCTCTTTCCGTCCAAAAGGGTTTTGCCACAGATGCCTATGATCTCAGGGGAAGATATTGCATGGGTGAGCGGTACGCCAAGAATGGGTTTTCCTGTTTGTTGTTGTGTTTCAAACATCAAGAGGCGTGCAGCTCCATTGGTCACCAGAATTTCCATCGAAGCATCAAGGAGGATGATTCCTTCACTCAAACTATCCAGCATCACCTCAAGTTGGCGTCTGCTGGATTCAAGCTCCGTCATCTTGTTTTTCAGCTGAAAGGCCATTTCCTGCATGGTTTTTGCCAAGTCCTGCAGTTCTCTAGGTCCTTTAAGATGGACATGGGCTTCCAACTCCCCTCGTGCATACTTGTTTGCCACTGTTTTTATTTTCTGCAGGGGTTTTGTGAGCATGGTGATGCTGAATATGGAAATGAACAGGGAGAGGAGAACAAGGACCACGATTCCTCTGATGAACAGTTCTTCATACGATTGTTGGTATCCTGTGAGCTGGTTCAGCGTTTTTGAAAGCCGCACTACAGCGATGGTTGGATGGTCGTCTACTCGTTCTGCATGGTATAAAACAGGAAGATGCTGTGTGCTGCTTCTTCGTTCGCTTACCGCCACGCCGCTTTGCAAAGCTTCTTGGATTTCTTGTCTCCAAAGGTGGTTGTCCAATTCTGCTATGTCATGGTCTGAGTCAAAGAGCACGTTTCCTTCTCTGTCAATGATCGTGATTCGTGTAGAGATTGAACGGGCATATGCATCAAAGTGGTTTTCAATCCAAGGAGTATCGCTGATGTCCACGAGGGTCTTGAGATACGTCGCGTTGTTAGCAAGTTCAGTGTAGGTGGTTTCTCGTAATGTAAGTGAAAAAGCGCGGGTGGCTACCAGAAAACTTGAAAGCAAGGCGAGTATTACAATGATGGCAGTCAACAGCAACAAGCGAGAGCGGATGCTTTGAAATTTCATGGTTTATCCTGATATGAGTATCCTATACCCCAGACTGTCTTGATAAGATTTCCCCCTGAACCCATTTTCTTCCGTACGCTGGCAATTTGTACGTCAATTGATCGTTCAGTCACCGGGTAGTCGTCTCCTCTCATGCCGCTGATGATTTGGTTACGGGTGAAGACCCTTCCTGGGCTTGAGGCGAGTAGGGTGAGCAAGCTGAATTCACTTGCAGTCAGTACCAAAGCACTTCCTTCGTAAAAGGCCTCATGGCGGGTTTGGTCAATTTTCAGATCCCCTACCAGTGTGAGGTTGTCATCATGGGTGTTTTTCGTTGAGGATGAAGTGGAAGCTCGACGCAACAATGCTTTTACATTTGCCACGAGTACTTTTGGGCTGAAAGGTTTGGGGAGGTAGTTGTCAGCTCCGAGCTCCAGTCCTGTTATAACATCCGTTTCATCAGTTCTCGCTGAGACGATGATGATGGGAAGTTCCTTGAGATTCCACATGAACCTCACCTTCTTGAGTACCTCTATGCCACTTATTTCTGGGAGCATCAGATCAAGCAGAACCAAATCGGGGTGTTGCTTTTCAATGATGTTCAGTGCTTCGCTTCCCGATGCACAGAGCATGGTTGCATACCCTTCTTTTTCAAGATGGTATCTGATGAGTTCCTGAATGTCGGGCTCATCTTCAACGATAAGCACAGTCTTTTCCTGTATCATGGATAAACTCTACCAGAGCCAGCACTCCAAGCGCAAGGTGTATAAAATGCGATGAAGCTTTTTCACAGAATTTTCACATTTCATACCCAAAAAGGGTGTGGTTTATCGGGGGGTACCCTTGTGACTCCTTTTATGATAAGGTGTCATTTCACACAACAATATTTTTTGGGGGATCGCGATGAATCTCATGCTGCAGGAGAAGGCTCCTTCTTACCTGTACGAAACTCCTTTGTTGCACCAGAGTTCCTACTGGTCGCAAGTGAAACAAAATCAAGGATATCAGGCGAAAGCTTTTGATATCAAGATCCGCTCCTGTGATATTTCTTTAGAGAAAGGCTCTTCCTATCTGTTGGATGACGTCTTGGTGTTGCTCTCACCTGTGAGTAGAAATCATACTATTGGATATATCCCGTATGGTCCGGTGCTCAAACCGCTTGAAGATAAAATGGGGTCGTTCTTGGAAGATCTTTCCGTTCAATTGCGGGAAAAACTTCCAAAGAGTTGTTTTTTGCTTCGTTACGACCTGCCTTGGAAACGAGGTTGGGATGATGAGGAATTGAGTGTGGATCAGCAGGAATTGAGACTGAATTGGGGAACTGCCTCCCATCAACTGCGCAAGTCCTGTTCGGACCAATTGCCCAGCGATACGATGTTTGTTGATTTACAAGGAAGCGAAGAGGACCTTCTTTCTCGGATGCATCCCAAAACCCGTTATAACATCAGGCTCGCACAGCGCAAAGGCGTCGAAGTGAGACAAGTCGGACATGACCATCTGCACTATTTTTATGAACTCTATCAAGAGACTTGCCAGAGAAACAACATTCAGCTCCACGACATTTCGTTCTTTGAGTCCCTGTATGGGATAGAGGATGAGTTTGCTGGTTGTACCCTGCTTATGGCGTTCTTTGAGGGAAGGCCCCTTTCTGCCATGTTCTTGTCCCATTCAGATTTTCGCGCCACCTACCTCTATGGAGCTTCATCCTCGAGTAACCGCAACAGCATGAGCACCTATGCCTTGCAATGGGAAGCGATGCGGCTTGGCAAATCATGGAATTGTACAGAATACGATATGTTTGGTGTCGCCCCCCAAGTAAGCAAAGCACACCCCATGGTTGGACTCTCAACGTTTAAAAAAGGGTTTGGTGGAGAGCTCTTTCACCGGATGGGGTGTTGGGATTATTGCTACGATGAATCCCTCAAGGATCTGTTCTTCGCCCATGAGATGGTGGACAAGGGGTATCACCGCCGTTGAAATAAAATCTGCACATCACCGCCACAGATCATTCCCAAGGAACCTGCTTTGGTGCTGTCCAGACCATAGGACACCACATGATCATCAAGCGTTGCATCCTGGAGCATGGTCTGTGCATGTTCAATGGTCTTGGCTTCCACCAGTCCTCCTCCCACTGTACCTTTTGTAGTTCCATCATCAAATACTGCAATTTGGAATCCCACGTCACAAGGAGCTGAGCCGGTCTTTCTTACTACTCTTGAGACTATGTAGTGCTCTCTCTCTGCCATTGTTGCGAGCAATTTCGGATCGAGACGAACAGCATTTGCTTCCTTGCGGTAGACACTGATGATTTCTGCCATGATGCTGATGGCTATTTCAGAAGCAGTGACTGCACCGATGGAAAGGCCGATGGGAGAATGGACAGAAGCGAGTTGGGATGCTTCATATCCCTTTTGACGTAGATTATCCATGGTCGTCGCCACCTTGTTCTTGCTTCCTATCATGCCGATGTAGGAGTGGGGGAGAGTGAGGATTTTCTCCAGACAGAGTTGATCGAAACCATGTCCACGCGTAATGATGACAAAATAGGGTTTTACCCAGGGCTGGGGAGTGGAAAGGGTTTCACTAAAGGATGAGCAGTGCAGTTCTGCTTTTGGATACAGATTGGGGTTGCAGAACTCTTCCCGTTCATCAAGAATGGAAATATCCATTTCCATTTGTGTAGCGAGGGTGTAGAGTTCTTTTGCGACATGTCCACCACCGCAAAGAACCAGATGTACTTTTTCACCCAAGACTTCACTGAGAAGGTTTTGATCCTCCCAATCTTGCGGATACTGCGCA
>JAQVVB010000154.1 GCA_028699215.1 Sphaerochaeta sp.
CGGTCTCTTCCAACAGCTCCCTCAACCCCGCATTCAAAGGATCTTCATCCTTCTCAATGACTCCTGCAGGAAACTCCCTGTCACAGTCGAAGACCCATGACGAAACTGCTGGACCATGACGAACATGGCCTTTCCTTCCTCATTCCTGTACCAAGGTAGCACAGTTACCCAGTTAGGACTGTTCACCTCGATGAACGTAGAAGTCCTACCATCACTGGAAGTACGTTCTACGGTGCAGACATCAAAGATGGGGCCTTTGAACACCCTCTCTTTTTTCCCTGACGTCCACACCAAATGGCTGGTTTCTCCTAATCCATCACCATTGAATGGATCAAACATACTCACACTCCCTTTCTTGACGAACAGTTGCTGCTACATGTAGAACAAGCACTCGGCGCACAAGTTGCAGTTCCCATAAAATCTGTTGGACGGGATGTTGAACAAGCTGTCCCGCTGTTTATTGTACGGGCTATATCAAGAATTGCCAACGAAGAGGGACTATCGGGTTGCAGGGAGAGGAAACTCTTTCCTGCATCCTCTGCTTCCATCAAGGAAACCTCAAGAGGAATGCTTCCCAAGAAAGGAACACTCATCTGCTGAGCCATTTTCTTACCGCCGCCTTTTCCAAACAAAGGAAGCTCCTGTTTGCAGTTCGGGCAGATCATACCGCTCATATTCTCAACTACACCAAGAATGGCCACTCCCATCTTGCGGGAGAAGTTCACACTGCGCCTTGCATCAAGGATGGCGACTTCCTGAGGAGTGGTGACAATGATGGTACCGGTAAGCTCGGGAATGGTCTGGCAAACGGTAAGCTGCTCGTCACCCGTTCCAGGAGGAGAATCGATCAACAGGAAATCCAGCTCTCCCCAGTCAGCTTGAGCAAGGAACTGACGGATGGCTGCCATTTTCATGGGACCCCGCCATACAATGGGAGCATCACGGTCAGGAATGGCAAACGCCAGACTCATGACCTTCAAACCCGGACGGACCTGTACAGGAAAAAATGAATTCCCGCCATCATCCGTCTGAAGAATACCCGCTTCACAACCAAGCATCTTGGCTACGTTGGGTCCATGCAGATCGGTATCGAGGATACCGACGGTACAACCGCTGTCAACCAAGGCATTAGCCAAGTTGATGGTGACGGTGGTCTTTCCCACGCCACCTTTCCCACTCATGATCAATATCTTTCTTCCAATCAAATCCAAATGGGATCTGATTGCCTTGTCTTCTGCTGCTCGTTGTTCAAAATCTGTTCCTTCAGACATATCAAAAACGCTCTCCTTGAGGATATACACATCCTCTGAAAACATACGACAAAGAGGGCAAACAGACAAGTAAGGTACAAAACTTCCACATCAGCTCAACGCATATATTTCCTGCATATTGGAGCATAAAAACCCTTCACATCAAAAAATCATGTTTTATTTTTTCTCAGAAAATTATTTAAAACCTAAAAATCTCCCTATGTTTTATCGGATTTCCCATCAAATCATTGTCATTAATAGACCTATACAGCAACTATTCAAAAAAGCACAACCTTTGAACGTTCTCTCAATCCAGATAATGCAACATAACGCAACACAATCCAAAATAACTGCCTTCGAAGCCCCAATGAGGTCTCATGCCTTTACTTGAAACACTTTAGGAAAATCTTGTATACTAATTTCTAGTGATTTTTTTGTAGTCCTTGACTGCAATCACTATATAACTATTAGGAGTTCGTATGATATTCTTAGCGCAAATACCGAGAGAGGAACTCATGGCCCAACTGGAAAATGGTGTTATCCTCATGCTTCTGGGCATTGGTACTGTGTTCGTATTTCTTACGTTGCTGGTGTTTTTGACCAAAGGCCTCAGTGCTGTCGTCAAAAAATTCTTCCCGCAGAAAATTGCACCCATCGTACACAACCCTGCATCTACAACAGTAGCCGTAGGCCCTGGATCAGATGCACAGATTGCCGCAGCAATTGTGGCAGCATTTGTCAAATCAAAAGAATAAGTAACCACCCGGAGGTCATTCTCAAATGAAAAAGCAAGTTAATTTCATGTGCACCGCTTTTCGCGACGGATTCCAGTCAGTATATGGTGCCCGTGTCTTCACCAAGGATTTCATGCCCGCAGTAGCAGCTGCCCGCGAGGCCGGCATCAACCATTTTGAAGCTGGCGGCGGAGCTCGTTTCCAGTCACTCTACTTCTACACCAATGAAGATGCCTTTGCCATGATGGACGAATTCCGCAAGGTGGCAGGCCCCGATGCAGACCTTCAGACCCTCTCCAGAGGCGTCAATGTAGTAGGACTCGATTCCCAGCCAAGAGATGTCATCGACCTCCATGCAAAACTCTTCAAGAAGCATGGCATTTCCACCATCCGTAACTTCGATGCTCTCAATGACGTCAACAACCTCATCGACAGTGGAAGGTCCATTGTAAATGCAGGCCTTCGCCATGAAGTTGTTGTAACCATGATGAGTCTTCCTCCCAACACCGAAGGTGCTCATGACCCCGACTTCTACGAAGGTGTTCTCCGCCAGATCCTCGATGCAGGCATCAAATACGACTCCGTGTGTTTCAAGGATGCTTCAGGCACCTCCACTCCCGCCTATGTCTATGAGACCATCAAGCGTGCACGCAAGATGCTCGGAAAGGACATGAACATTGTATTCCACAGCCATGACACCGCTGGTGTTTGTATCCAACAGTACATGAGCGCTCTCGAAGCCGGTGCAAACCAAGTCGACCTTTCCATGGTTCCCGCTTCCGGCGGTACCTGTCAGCCTGACATCATCACCATGTGGCATGCCTTGAGAGGAACCGATTATGATCTTGGTGTGGACATCAAGAAAATCCGTGAAGCTGAGAATGTCTTCCAGGATTGCATGAAAGATTACATCATCCCCCCCGAAGCCATGACCGTCAGCCCTGAAATCCCCTTCTTCCCCCTTCCTGGTGGAGCTCTTACCGCCAACACCCAGATGCTTCGCGACAACAACATGATGGACAAGTATCCTGCAATTGTTGAAGCAATGGGAGAGACGGTAGCCAAAGGTGGTTTCGGAACCTCCGTCACTCCCGTTTCCCAGTTCTATTTCCAACAGGCCTTCAACAACGTTGTATTCGGACCTTGGAAAAAGATTGCTGAAGGATACGGAAAGATGGTTCTCGGCTATTTCGGCAAGACCCCGGTAGCTCCCGATCCTGAAGTAGTGAAAGCCTGCGTAGAACAGATGAAGCTTGAACCCACCACCAGAATGGTTGTGGACATCAATGATGAAGATCCTAAAAAAGGCGTCAAGGCAGCCAAGGCCATGCTTGAGAAAGAAGGCCTTCCCCTTACCGATGAGAACATCTTCATTGCAGCTTCCTGTAAAGAAAAAGGCATACTGTACTTGACCGGCAAGGCTCAGCCGAACGGAATCAGAAAATATGACCGTGAAGCAGAAGCAGCCAAAAAGAACGGTGAATATACCGTCACCGTCAACGGCAAGGCCTATGGTGTCAAACTTTCCAATGGCAATGCAACCGTGAATGGTGTCAATTATCCTCTCAACGTTGCCAATGGCATCGACCAAAAGGCAATTGAGACAGCTTCCGCTTCGGAGACTGTTGCAGCGGCATCTGCACCTACAGGTGAAGAAGTAACCATCAAGGCTCCAATGCCTGGTTTGATTCTTCGCCTTGAGGCTAAGGTTGGTCAGAAAGTAACCAAAAACCAGTGTGTCCTCGTCATGGAAGCAATGAAGATGGAAAATGAGATCTTCGCTCCCTGTGATGGTACCGTGACCAAAATCTGCGTAAGCCAAGGCCAGCAGATGCAAAGCGATGACGATCTCATCGTAATCGCCTAAAGGAGACTCTGAGATGATTGGTTCCGCGTTTAATCAACTCTGGCAGTCCACAGGACTGTTCGGATTTCTCGGGATGGCTGAAGGTTTCGGTGTCGGAAATCTCATAATGATTTTCGTCGGCTTCATCCTCCTGTATCTGGCCATCAAGAAGGGGTTTGAACCCCTTCTGCTGGTACCCATTGGGTTCGGTTGTATCCTCTCGAACATTCCTATGGCTTTCATTGCAGGAGTTGACCCTTCAACGGGTGATCCTGGATTCATCAAGCTGTTGTTCGATATGGGTATCGATACCGGTCTCTTCCCGATCCTGATCTTCATGGGCGTCGGCGCCATGACGGACTTCGGCCCGCTCATCGCAAACCCCAAGACCCTGTTGCTCGGCGCAGCAGCCCAGTTCGGCATTTTCGTTGCCCTTCTCGGCGCTCTTGCCCTCAGCTTCATCCCAGGCATCAGTTTCGATCTGCATGCAGCAGCATCCATCGGTATCATCGGAGGTGCAGACGGCCCTACGGCCATCTACGTCACCAGCCGACTGGCTCCTGATTTGCTGGGTCCCATTGCCGTAGCTGCCTACAGTTACATGGCTCTGGTACCCATCATCCAGCCACCGATCATGCGCCTCTTGACCACCAAGGAAGAGAGACTGATCAGAATGCAGCAGCTTAGACCCGTTTCCAAGCTCGAAAAGATTCTGTTCCCGATTGTTGTTCTGACCACTTGTGCAATCCTGCTCCCCTCGGCAACCCCGCTCATCGGTTCTTTGATGTTCGGTAACCTGGCCAAGGAGTGCGGTGTTGTCAACAGACTCTCAGATACCATGCAGAATGCCCTGATGAACATCGTAACGATTTTCCTCGGTCTCTCTGTTGGATCCAAGATGGAAGCTTCCCACTTCTTGAACCTGAACACCCTTGGTATTCTTGTTCTTGGTATGGTCGCATTCTCCATCGGAACCGGTACCGGTGTATTGATTGCAAAATTGATGAACAAGCTTGACCCCAAGCATCCAGTCAACCCTCTCATTGGAAGCGCAGGCGTATCGGCAGTACCGATGGCAGCACGTGTTTCCAGCAAGGTTGGACAGGAAAGCGATCCCCAGAACTTCCTGCTCATGCATGCAATGGGCCCGAACGTAGCTGGTGTTATCGGTTCAGCAGTTGCAGCCGGTGTCTTGCTCGCAGTAGTTCCCTTCATGGAAATGCTGTAAACCACAAATTCACGTATCACAAGGGTCAGTTCAATGAGCTGACCCTTTTTTTACCCCCATCTCCTCCTTGCCTCACTTTTTCCTCTTTCCATCAAAGATACTCTCCTATATAGTAAGACCATGTGGTACATCCTTCTTTTCTTGTTTCTCTTGCTCTTCGCCTTGTGGAACATCACCCTCATAGGCTACAAAGAACGTGACCTCACCCCCCTGGAGAGTGACGAGTCACAGTGTTTTTGTGAAAAAGCAAAAAGCATCATTCTGGTACAACACGCAGACCAAGCGATCCTGCTCATCCATGGCTTTCCCACCACACCCTACCTCTATTGCTATAGCGCACCACGCTTTTTTGAATCAGGCATGGATGTATACGCTCCCCTACTCCCTGGTTTCGGTACGGATGTCAAGAAATTTGAGCAGACCAACTTCACCCAATGGTTTTCCTACCTCTGCTCCTACTACGAAAAACTAAGAGCCCAATACAAGACGGTCTATGTACTGGGTACCAGCATGGGAGGATTGATGACCCTCAAACTGGGGGAAACGTATTGCGCAAGTGCTCAAGCTCCCGACAAATTGGTGACCATCGCAGCCCCTGTCGTCTACAACAGCATCAGAGATCGAATCTTCACCAACAAGCAAGCCTATTTCATGCGTACCGTCGCCTTATTCAAAACCTCAAAGAACCCCAAGACCATCTGCAAAAACCCCGACGGAGAAGATGGCAACGAGGATTGGGTAGGCTACGGTGGAACCTTCTATCGTTCAGGACTTTCCCTGATGTATGCCATGAAAGAGGTCCGGAAGAACCTTCCCTTACTCACTTGCCCGCTCTTTTCCATCCATGACATCAACGACAAGACCATTCCCTTTAAAAATCTGCATATCATCCAAAAAGAGAACAAAAGCTCGTGTTTCAAATCCCTGGAAACGGAAATGGGAGCATTCAACCACTCCCACCACGCATTACTCATGTACCACTCAATCCAGAAGGAACTTACCGATACCATCATAGAATTCTTACAAGACAAGGAGCACCATCATGGCTAAACGCGAGGACTACATCAGTTGGGACGAATACTTCATGGGAGTGGCTGTATTGTCCTCCATGCGAAGCAAGGACCCAAGCACTCAAGTCGGTGCTTGCATCGTCAACAACGAACATAAGATCGTAGGTGTCGGTTACAATGGATTTCCCATTGGAGTGAACGATGACGAAGTTCCTTGGGAACGGGAAGGAGCCTGGCTTGACACCAAGTATCCGTATGTCTGCCATGCCGAGCTGAACGCCATCCTCAACTCCATAAGCCACAACCTGAAGG
>JAQVVB010000155.1 GCA_028699215.1 Sphaerochaeta sp.
CTTCGTCATCTCTTTTTTGTCCTGATTTTTACCTTTCAAAAATACTATCAAGAAGCTATACTGGCGATACAAGGAGGCTTTGTGTGAAGTATATTGGAGCTTTGGACCAAGGGACGACGAGTACCCGATTTATTCTGTTTGATGAGAAGGGGGCGAACATCGCCTCATTCCAGCAGGAACACCAACAGATTTACCCCCAGCCGGGTTGGGTGGAACATGATCCCTGGGAGATTTGGGACAACAGCTGTGAATGCATCATCAAGGCTTTGAAGAGTGCGGGGGCAGCAGGTTCTGATGTTGTAGGCATCGGTATCACCAACCAACGCGAGACAATCATTGCATGGAATCCGAAAACCGGAAAAGTCTGGCACAACGCCATCGTATGGCAGGATTTACGAGGGGCTCAACTCATCAATTCCCTGAAGGGAAAAATCGATGCCTCCTGGCTCAGGGATAAGAGCGGCCTCATTTTCAGTCCCTACTTTGCCGCATCCAAGATTGCATGGTTGTTGGACAACGTTCCTGGTTTGCGTGAGGATGCAGAGAAAGGGGAAGCGGTTTTTGGAACCATCGATACATGGCTTACATGGAATCTGACCGGGGGGAAGGTGTTGGTCACCGATGTGAGCAATGCCTCTCGCTATATGCTCATGAATATTGAGACCTGCACGTGGGATGATGAGCTTTTGAAAGCTTTCAACATCCCCAGAAAGGCATTGCCTGAAATCGTACCCTCATCAGGGATGGTTTACGGGCTTACGTCTCCAAGTGGTCCCTTTCGGGCAGAAGTGCCTGTATGTGGTATCTTAGGGGATCAGCAAGCTGCGCTTTTCGGTCAGGCGTGTTTTACCGAAGGGTTGGGAAAGAGTACCTATGGAACCGGTTGCTTTTTGTTGGTGAACACCGGTACCAAGCTGGTTAAGTCTGAGAATGGATTGCTGACAACCGTTGCCTACCAGTTGGGAAATGACAAGCCGGTCTATGCCTTGGAAGGTTCAATAGCTGTTGCAGGATCTCTGGTCCAGTGGGCAAGGGATAATCTTAAGCTGGTGGAAAACCCACAGGAACTGGACAAACTGGCCACCTCTGTGCCAGACTGCGGCGGAGTCTATATCGTTCCTGCTTTCAGCGGGCTGTTTGCACCGTACTGGCGTTCAGATGCTCGAGGAGTTGTAGCCGGACTTACAGGCTTTGCCACCAGGGCCCACCTGTGTAGGGCTATTTTGGAAGCGACGGCATTTCAGGCTCATGATATCTTCAGAACGATGGAAGAGGAGAGCAACATCACCATGACAGCACTGAAGGTTGATGGTGGGTTGACCAACAGCAAGCCTTTGATGGAGTTCCAGGCTGATTTGCTCGGGATTCCTGTCATCCGTCCTCTGGTAGTGGAAACGACTGCTTTGGGTGCTGCTTACGCTGCAGGTCTTTCTGTAGGGGTTTGGAAGGATATGGATGAGCTTTCTTCGTATTGGAAGGAAGAGAAGCGGTGGAATCCCACCATGGATGATCGAACACGGGAAGAGAAGATTTGCTTCTGGAAGAAGGCCGTAAACCGGACTTTGGATTGGATTCCCACCGAATGTGATGAATAGGAGTATGTGAATGGTGTCTGATGCTATACAAAACCTTCTCGCCTTTTTCCGCCCGGCCTTACAGGTCGGGGTGTTGGCTTGGGTGTTTTACCGCTTTTATGAGGCGATAGCACAGACCAAGGCACAGCAGATAGTCAAGATAATCATTGTTCTGTTTGCTTCCTATGCAATCAGCTATATTCTGAAGTTGGAGGTTCTGCTTTGGTTTTTCAAGATCATAGCAGTACCGGCCACCATTTTCATCTGCATCGTGTATCAACCGGAGTTGCGTCGATCGTTCACCCAGCTATGGAGTGGACGAAGCCGTCTGTTTCGGTTGGGTACCCAGACTACCACCGGAGATCAAATCGACAGCATTCTCAATGCATGCAATGTATTGGTGAACAAGCGCCGTGGGGCGTTGATTGTGTTTCCTCGGCGGTTGGGCATCAAGAACATCATCGATAGTGGGACTCGAGTGAATGCAGATTTATCTACATCTCTGATTCTTACCGTATTCGACCATGATACTCCGCTTCATGATGGGGCGATGATCATTCAGAATGGTAGGATCGTTGCGGCAGGTTGTTACCTTCCCTTGAGTGAACAGACGGACATCAAGAAAAGTTTTGGAACCCGTCACCGTGCTGCTTTGGGTATGGCTGAGGAGTCGGATGCTGTTGTTTTGATCGTATCAGAAGAGACAGGATCCATCAGCATGACCTATAATGCAAACCTCTACTATGATCTCGACCCCAATACCATCAAGAGGATGCTGCTTGCCCTCTTCAGTTATCATGACATCACTCCCGAGGAGTTGTTGCAGGAGGCAAGTGGCGATGAAGCTGAATAAACATGTACAGAATATTGTGTACAACTGGCCTCCAAAGGTCCTATCCCTTGTCTTTGCTCTTTGTGTCTATTTGTTTATCCAATATACGACTATAGGGGCAAGGGTTGTGACGATACCGCTCGAGGTCATGCTTCCTTCCGGGTATGAAGCGGAAAGTTTGGTTCCTTCTTCCGTGGAAGTTCATATCCAGGGAAATGATGATCTCATCTATCTCATCAACCCCAATTCCATTGAAGCCAGCATCGACTTTTCCTTTGTTCAGCAAGAGGGTATAGCGACAGCTCCTGTCCTCTTGTCGTATGAGCAGAATATGTTTGAAAGTGGTGGGATTGCCTTGTCAGCGAATCCAACCCAATTCAGGATACTCTTTTCAGTAGAAGGTGCGTTGTGATGATTGAGGGTATTGGCATTGATATTGTAAACATTTCCCGTATGGATACACTCTCTACAGTTGCCTTGCACCGGCTCTTTCATGAAATGGAAGTCACCTATGCCCTTACCTTGCAAGAGAAGCAACGAAGCGAGTATCTTGCTGGAAGATTTGCTGCAAAAGAAGCCTTGGGGAAGGCCTTGGGGACTGGATTATCTGGTATTGCACCTTCTGATATCTGTATTGAGACTGGAGAAAAAGGAAACCCGATCATGAAGCTCTATGGAAAAGCGAAAACCTTGGTGGGAAACCGCGAAGTGCTGGTTTCCATAACCCACGACAGCCCTGTGGCCTCGGCGATCGTCTTGTTGCAGGAGCGTAGGTAATGGCTCGTTCGAATTGGAGAAGACCACCTCTCGAGCCTATCGCTGAAGGAAAACGCCGTATACGGATGACCGTATCATATCAGGGGCCTCATTATAATGGATGGCAGAAGCAGACGAATTCCCACGCGGTCACGCAAGAGATAGAGGATGCCATCCACACGATAACCGGGGAAACCGTATTGGTTGTGGGAAGCGGCAGAACAGACAGTGGCGTCCATGCCATCGGCCAGGTCTGTCATTTCGATTTGAGCAATCAGAAGATCAAGGGAGAGGCTTTTGCTTTGGCCTTGAACCGGTTGCTTCCTCCTGACATCAGGATTCTCTCGAGTTCTCAGGTCGATGGAACGTTTCATGCACGCTACACCTCCATGGCAAGAATGTACCGCTACTATTTCAAAGAAGAACGGGACATGACTCCTTTTGACATTCAGCAAGTGGGAAAGGTAAGAAACTTCCCCGATTTAGAGCTGTTGAACCAGTATGCTGAAGTCTTGAAGGGGACGCATGATTTTACGACATTTACGGCGAGCAAGGATTGTTGTGAAAGCAAGGTCCGTGACATATATGAGTCCTATTGGACGTATGAGACCGATCGTTTTGGAAGCAGAGTGTTGACCTACACGATTTGCGGAAATGCTTTTTTGTATAAGATGGTCAGATCCTTGGTCGGATCCATGATGGAGTTTGCCAATACCAAGATGGAAAAAGCTCGATTTGCAGAAATATTTGCATCGAAAGATCGTTCACTGGCAGGGAGGACCGCTTCTCCTTGGGGTCTCTACCTCTACCGCATTTCGTATGATGAAGAGGAGTATGCTTGGTTTGAGGAGCAAAGTAATGAGTGAAATTGAACTGAAACGAGAGGCTTTGTCTTCCTCTTTACAATATTTTTTGCAACTCTGTGACGAAGCAGAGGCTGTACTCTGTGGTAAAGTGGTCAAGCCCACCCCACAGATGGATTTCTCTGAACTGCTTGATACGCTTATGCCTCTTCCGAGGGATAAGGAGTCGGTTCTTGGTTCTACATTCAAGCAACTCCAGCTGATGGTGCAGGATTGTACTCGTTGCAGGCTTTGTGAAACACGAAATCATACGGTGTTCGGTGAAGGAGCCCTTCCCGCTAGGCTGATGGTGGTGGGTGAAGGTCCTGGTGCTGAAGAGGATGCTTCCGGTAGGGCCTTTATCGGAAAAGGCGGTGTCTATCTTGATTCCTGGCTCTCTTCAATCGGATTGTCCAGGACGAATAATGTCTATATCGCCAACATCGTGAAATGTCGACCACCGGAAAACCGAAATCCACTGGCAGACGAAATTGCAGCATGCATTCCCTACGTGAAACGGCAGATTCAGTTGGTTAAGCCGGAGTTGCTGCTGCTCAGTGGTGGCGTAGCCAGCAAATCCTTGCTCAATACAGATGAGGGTGTGGGAAAGCTCCGAGGTCGATTCTTTCGGTATGAAGGCATTCCCACATTGGTTACGTATCACCCTGCAGGGGTGTTGCGTAATCCAGATCTTAGGCGTCCAGTTTGGGAAGATATGAAGAAAATAGCGTCCTTTTTGAATATTCCCCTGTCAGGGAGGTCCTGATGCCCAAATTTGTGGAACTCGTTCTGGATGTTCCCGTCAAACAAAGTTTTACCTATTCGATTCCACCTCAGTGGGAGGATTCGGTTGATGTGGGCTACCGTGTGGTTGTGATGTTTGGAAGACGGGAAATGACGGGGTACGTCATCAAGACCTTGGATGCTTTTGAAGCAACCTATGAGATAAAACCCATCAAGAGAATCATTGACAAGCAGAGTCTCTATGGAGAAACCTCGGTGGACCTTGCCTTATGGATGTCCGGTTTCTATCTTTGCAGCCAAGGCGAGGCCTTGAGCATGATGATTCCAGGGGGAAGACGTGACAGTTCCACTCCCTCTCTTGAAGTGGAAGAAGATGCCACGATTGGGGAGGTGATGCAACTCTCCTCTGACCAAGAAAAGGCGATTGATGCCATACTCTCTGCAAAAAATCCCATGTACTATCTCTATGGCATTACAGGGAGTGGCAAGAGCGAGGTGTTCCTGCGCTGTGCAGAAAATCTCATAGAACAGGGTAAACAGGTCATCTATCTGGTTCCTGAGATCACCCTTACCCATCAGCTGGCAAGACAGGTCACCAACCGGTTTTCCAACAAGGTTGCCATTTTGCATTCGGCCCTCACTCCCAGCCAACGAATAGCCCAGTGGAAGAAAATCAAACGTGGGGAGGTGATGCTTGCCATCGGGGCACGCAGCGCAGTCTTTGCTCCGTTTGAACACCTTGGGATGATCATCATCGACGAAGAACATGAGAACAGCTATAAAAGCGGCAATACTCCCCGCTATCATGCACGACAAGTCGCCCAGCGACGTTGTCAGGCTGAAGGGGCTGTCATGGTCATGGGAAGTGCCACTCCATCCCTGGAAGCTTGGAGCATGATGAAGGATCGAAAACAAGTGGAGTGTCTCCGACTCGACAGTCGGGTAGGGGGAGGCGTCCCCCCACGGGTTACCGTCGTGGATATGAAATTTGAGAAACGGACGATCAGCACCAAGCTGCAGAGTGAAATCAAGAGGGTGCTCGATCGTAAGAAGCAGGTCATTCTTTTCCTCAACCGAAGAGGCTATTCCTACTTTTTCCACTGTAAAAGTTGTGGGTATGAGATGCAGTGCCCCCATTGTTCTGTTGCGCTTACCTACCACAAGGAACATGATGAAATGGTTTGCCACTATTGTGGATACCGGCGCAAGCCCATTTCAGTATGTCCTGAGTGTCGCTCTCTGGATGTCGGCTATAGTGGTTTTGGGACCGAGATGGTGGAACAAGAGATCCGACAGTTCTTCCCCCATACTTTGATAGAACGTTTGGATACAGACAGTGCCAAGGATAAAGGCCACATGGCTCAAGTGCTGGAAAAGTTTCGCAAGGGAGAAGTCGATATCCTCTTGGGGACCCAAATGGTCGCCAAGGGATTGAATTTTCCCGGTGTTGAATTGGTAGGCATCGTACTTGCTGACAGTGGCATGAACATTCCCGATTTCAGATCCCAAGAAAGGACCTTTTCCCTCTTGATGCAGGTTTCGGGAAGGGCAGGGCGATACAACGACCAAGGGCAGGTCATCATCCAGACTTTCCATCCAGACAATGCTGCAGTGCTT
>JAQVVB010000156.1 GCA_028699215.1 Sphaerochaeta sp.
GCCCTTGATTCCCAGCGAAGATGATTAGAAGCTCTTCATTGCAATGATTCTAGATTGGCCCGTGGTAATTTACAACCATGGGTTTGGTTTGACGTGTACATTGCGCCGTCTTTCATGGCGTCTTCTACAGAGAGGATAGGGGTGTATTCTTCATACGTGACCTTGATTTTTCGAACAGCCTCAGTTGCGGCAATTTCATTTTCCGCAATGACCGCTGCGATGTCATCTCCATAAAAACGGACTCTGGTGTTCAGCAGTTTTCTGTCAGCGATGTCCTGATGTTTTTTTTCCGTAGACCAAGGATGTCCTGCAGTAGGAAATTGAATGTTTGGAACATCGAAACAGGTGACGATATCCACAACACCCTCTACCTTCCAAGCTTCACTCAAGTCGAATGATAGAACAACTCCATTTGCTATCGTGCTGTGCAGCACTTTTGCTATCAGGGCATGAGAGTCCACCAAGTCTCCTGTATATTTTGCTGTACCCATGACCTTTTCTTTTGCGTCGACTCTATTCAAGGGTTTTCCGATTATTCCCATTGCACTTTCCTCCTGTACCTGGCGAACAGTGTTTGATGCTTTTTTCAAGTTTCCATTCAAAATAAACCGTCTAAAAACTATTTTACCATTTGCCCATATCCATAATACAACAAATTGCAACATATTCAAGAAGATTTGCAGACAAATATGTTGGATGTTTTCATCTTTCTCAGCTTCAATATATAAAAAAAATCATAGGATATGTATCTTTTTAGAGTCGCAACTAATACAAAGGCCATTTATGAATTGCTTAACCTGCAATTAAAGGACAGGGATGCGGAAATCTGTCGAATTTGCTTTTCATCATGCATAGTCAAGGTATACTTGTATTGGTTGCTTTTTTTTTATATGGGAGGAATCGTTGCCTCATGAAACACCTATCTGAAATCCACATGCGTGATCCATTTGTCTATGTTTGCAAAGAAGAGAAAAAATATTATCTGTATGGGACAACAGATGGAGATCCCTGGAAAAAAGCTGGAGTTGGCTTTTCTGTCTATGTGAGTGTAGACTTGGAATGGTGGGAAGGACCTCATGTCGTGTTCACTCCTGATCAAGGTTTTTGGGGGACGCATAACTTCTGGGCACCTGAAGTCCATGCGTACAAAAACGCCTATTATATGTTTGCTTCCTTCAAGGCTGAAAACAGATGCCGTGGAACTCATATTCTCATCTCAAACTCTCTTTTAGGGCCTTTTGTTCCCCTTTCAGAAAATCCCGTCACGCCAAAGGAGTGGGAGTGTTTGGACGGAACTTTCTTTTTGGACGAAGAGAACCAGAGCTGGATCGTTTTCTGTCATGAATGGGTACAGGTCAACGATGGACAAATCTGTGCCCAGCGTCTCAGTGAAGATCTTTTAAGACCTATTGGGCGTCCTGAGTTGTTGTTTACCGCTGGTGATGCCCTCTGGACAAAGGCTCTCAAGCGAAGAGATGGAAGTGACATCAAGGACGCTAGGGTTACCGACGGTCCCTTTCTTCACCGCACCAAAACAGGGAAGCTATTGTTGCTGTGGTCGAGTATTTCTCAGAACGGGTATGCCTTGGGCATAGCAACCTCCTTGAGTGGAACCTTGCAAGGACCTTGGATGCAGAGTGAAACCCCTCTGATCGATCGTGATGGCGGACATGGCATGGTGTTCACCACCTTCAATGGATCTCTGTTGCTTACCCTGCATAGTCCAAATGAAACCCCCTTGGAAAGAGTGAAGTTTTTTCCTGTAAAGGAAGTAGGGGGAACTCTGCAATGCCTATAGACAGAAAGGCCTTGGTGCAACGGCATAATCCTCATTTGACAGCATATGATCTTGATGCTCCCTTGTCCGTCGGCAATGGAGAATTTGCATATACCTTCGATTGTACCGGTCTGCAGACCTTCCTTCCCACAACGATAGGATCCACACCTTTGTGTACCATGAGCCAATGGGGTTTTCACTCCTATGCGTACGAAGAAAAACTCGATCAAAGCAATCTGGCCAAGGAACTGTTCCCCCTCCAAGATAGAACCATAGGGTATATGACTGAGGAAAAAAATCAGGAAGCATTGTTTGAAAGATTGAGGATCAATCCGCATCGCTTGAATCTTGCGCGTCTTGGTTTCGATTTTTTGCAGGATCCTTCTCATATCCATGGAATTGATCAGATCCTCGATCTCTACAAAGGGATTGCTGAAAGTTCCTTTGTTTATGAAAACAGAACCTTTCATGTAGAGACTATCTGTCATCCCTCCATGGATCAGCTTTCACTGAACATCGAAACATCGAGCTTGGAAAAAGGGGATTGGGATTTGCTGCTTTCTTTTCCCTATGGTTCTCACCTTATTGATGCCTCCAATTGGCATGCAGAAGAAAAACATCGATCCCACCTTGAAAAGATCTCACCTTCTCTCTACAGGATCGAAAGAAGTCTTGATGATACTCGCTACCTGGTGGACGTTCTTCTCAGCGAGGATGCTCGACTGGAGCAGAAGGGAGCTCATGTTTTTGCCATCTCGTCACCAACAAAGGACCTACAGATCTGCATCAGATTCAGCCAGACAGTGGAGGATGTTCCTCCTCCTTCTTTTGAAGCTACAAAAAAAGCCTCCCAGAAGGCTTGGGAGCATTTTTGGCAAACATCAGCGTGTGTTGATTTCTCTAAAAGCACTGATCTACGGGCGTTTGAGTTGGAACGACGGGTGATACTTTCTCGATATTTAACAGCAATTCAGTGTTCTGGTTCGCTTCCTCCCCAAGAGACAGGGCTGACCTGCAACAGCTGGTATGGAAAGTTCCACCTGGAAATGCATCTATTGCATGCAGCCCATTTCCCCCTTTGGGGACAACCCCAATTGTTGCAACGAAGTCTTGGATGGTATCAGAAGATACTTGTTTCAGCTCGTAAGCGAGCAGAGGAACAAGGCTATGCCGGAGTACGTTGGCCGAAAATGTCTGATGTAAAAGGGAATGACAGCCCTTCTTCAATCGGGCCTTTATTGTGTTGGCAACAAGTCCATCCCATCTATTATGCTGAATTGTTGAGAAAAGTAGGTGTTTCTGCACACGATTTGGAAGCAATGAAGGAAATTGTCTTTGGAACTGCAGATTTCATGGCTGATTATGTCCAATGGGATGAACTTGGACAGCGCTACGTATTGGGAAGACCTCTCATCCCAGCCCAAGAAAATCACCATCCCATGGATGTTTTGAATCCCACCTTCGAATTAGCCTACTGGCAATGGGGTTTGGAGACTGCCATTGCATGGAAAAAACGTTTTCACGAAGAGGTTCCGACGAAGTGGAACCATGTTGCACAGAATTTGGCAATGCTTCCTGTTTCCTCCGATCGATCAGTATATCTTGCTCATGAACGGTGTGCCGATACGTACACGACCTTTTCCACAGATCATCCCTCCTTATTGTTTGCCTATGCTCTTTTTCCTTCAAAGAAAGTAGATCCTTCGATCATGTCTGCTTCTTTGGATGCTGTACTTGCATCTTGGGATTTTGATGGCATGTGGGGATGGGATTTCCCCTTGATGGCCATGACAGCAGCACGACTGGGGAGACGAAAGGACGCAATCGATCTTCTTTTGATGGACAAGAAGAAGAACACCTATAGAAGCAATGGACACAATGCCCAACTTCCCAACACCAGCCTTCCTCTCTATCTTCCCGGAAATGGTGCTCTTCTGCTTTGCATTGCCATGATGGTGGGGGGCGGCGGAATCGGTTTTCCTGATGATGGGGGTTGGGTAGTGGAGAGTGAGGATTTCATAGGGTGTGAGATGTAAAAAACCCTGTCTATAAGACTGGTCTTTTCAACGATAAAAAGCTATGGTTGCCCCCATAAGGGTGGTATGTGCAATGATTAAGGTCCTCATGCGGTTTGTTCGCCTGTTTTTCGGGTTGTTTCTCTATGGCGTCGGTATCGTCCTCACCATGAATGCGCATATCGGCTATGCCCCTTGGGAAGTATTCCATGCAGGTCTTGCGCTGGTCTTGGACCTTCCCATTGGTTTCATCACCATGCTGGTGGGACTCATCATTTGTGTCGTTTCTTTCTTTGTGGGGGAGAGACTTGGTATCGCCACTATTTGCAACATGATTTTTGTTGGCATTTTTATGGATTTGCTTTTAGCATGGGAGATCATTCCCATCATCAATAACCTCTATCTTGGAATCCTTCAATTGGTCGTCGGTTTGTTTGTAATCGCCTTGGCTTCCTATTTCTATATCTCTTCGGGTTATGGAGCGGGCCCTCGTGACAGTCTGATGGTGGCGTTGGCCAGAAAGACCAAACTTCCTGTGGGTGCCTGTCGTGGTGGTATGGAAGTGACGGTTGTCATCATCGGCGCCCTGCTTGGAGGCATGTTGGGGATCGGAACGCTTCTTTCAGCGTTTTTAATTGGATTTTGCATCCAGATCGTGTTCAGGCTCTTTCACTTCGATCCCACCAAGATCGAGCATGAAGACCTCGGGGTATCGTTGAAAAAACTCCTTGCATATCTTAAGAGAGAGCCCTCTATCCAACAGAGTTGAAGAGGCTTTTGAGTTTCATGTGAATATAGGAGACGGAGATTCTCTCTTGCTCCAATGAATACGTACGGGTTCCTCTTCGAAGAGAAGCTAGGACCAGCTCTTCTTCGTGGGTGAGATGCTCGTAGGTGCTCGTATAGGCCTTGCCTTCAATGCAATAAGCGTTATGGTCGTTGAGTGTCGTTACATCCATACAGAACGATTGGGTATGGGGATAGAGGCTTCTGAACTTATCCAAGATGGCATAGCCATGTTCGTCCAAGTCGCCAAAATAGAATATCTTCGAGTTTTCAAGCAGCCGGCTCTGCCGGCAGGAAAGAATCCCATATCCACCTGCATACAGACAAAGCTCGTTTTTTTGCAAGGGAAAGGTCAAGAACACCGTTTCGTTCTCTATGATGAAGATGCGTTCAACCTCTAAAAAGAATTCCTTCAAGCTCTCTGGGGTCAACATGAGAATAGGGGTGTATCCGCAGATGGTTTCATTCTGTGTAATGGTGAACGCATCTTTGATTCTCAGTTTGATTAACTGTTCCTTTCTTCTCAGTCCCAGCTGGGCATAGTCGTCATTTCCTTCACTAAGAGGTCTGATGGAACTGACCAGACTCTTGATCGAAGCGATGTTGTTTTCCAAGAACTTGGTGGGTGCTTCTACGTTCACTTCCCTGGCAAAAAGCCCACTATTTGGATGATCGATGAGAAATCTGGTGATTCTACAGAACCAAAGACCGTCATCACTGGTCCATTTTGTATAGATTTCATGCTTTCTCGTCAGAAGCCAGGATATGAGTGCTTCTTCAGGAAAGGTTTGGCGAAGTTGTTTCAGATTCTCATCAAAGATGTTTCCCCGTTTCTCTTCTTTGAGCAGAAAGAGGTAATCTTCTTCTGATTCTATCTTGATATCGGAGATGATGGTCTGATGTCCCATGGTCCTGGAGTCCTTGTGCTCCAGTTCCAAGGTGTAGCCTTTGCCTTTGTTTGCCTTGCTATGGGCAAACAGAGCTGCCAGTTCGGCTTCTCGGGTGGCAAAGTCATCATATATTGATCCCTTGTCCCCACGAAGAGAGAGGGGAAAGAAGGGAGTATCGAGAATTTTTGATTTCAGATACTCGCTTCTTTTATGTTCTGCCTTCCTCTTGATATCCTCCAGTCGGACCATCTTACCTCCCTAGTTGTTTGTGCAACGACTCCTTGGTCAGACTATGTACAAACGAGTGCTGTCCATCATTACATACAGTGACCTGGACACTCTTGATATACGGTTCCACCAAGTTGACCTTGTCTTTTGGGGTGACCACCATCAATTGTAGGTCCATCTTTTTGAACAGGTCCATGGCATAGCGAGAGTTGTCGTCATCACTTTTGCTGAACGCTTCATCTACGATGACAAATCTGAATGATCTGGAAACATTGGAAGTGTCGAACACATCGAACTGATGGGCGATGGCTGCTGCTAGAATCGTATACGCCAGCTTTGCTTTCTGTCCACCGGAAATTCCCGCACTATCCTGATAATACCGCACTTGGCTTTGTGTCTGGGCATCGTACTCTTCAACAGCGAACACGAACCAACGACTGACATCAAGCACTTTCTTACAGAATGCTTCATCATCTTGTAGGCTCATCAACAGCTTCTTGGTGGCTTCAAAGAACCTTTGGTCGGCTTCTTCTTTCTCATGCTCTTCAGTTCCTGCATTAGGAATGGAAGCAATAAGCATGGAATTGAAGAATCTGATCTCTCCATCACGGGCACGGTTGGCAGTAAGTCTGAT
>JAQVVB010000157.1 GCA_028699215.1 Sphaerochaeta sp.
TATTGCTGCCTGGGTTTCGTATGATGTCGGCAAACGAAGAAGCAAAAACAAACATCTCTTTGGAAAGGGCTCGTTTGAGGGTCTTGCTTGTGCAGAAACTGCAAATAATGCATGTATTCCTGGTGCGATGATACCTCTGCTCACCTTGGCGATACCCGGTAGCCCTCAGGCAGCGATGTTCCTTGCCGCCATCTGGCTTCATGGCATCAAGCCCGGTCCCATGCTTGGGTTGCAGAATCCTACGTTTCTCTACGAAACAGGAATAACACTTTTCTTTTCAGGCGTATGTATGTTGGTGGTTGGCTTGCTCATTACCAAACCTATGGTAAAAGTGCTGAAAATCAATCGTAAGATCTTGATGCCCATCATCGTACCCATGACTGCAATTGGTGCGTATGCCGGAAACGTGAATATATTCGATATCAAAGTCATGCTTTTGTTTGGTGTGATCGGGTTTGTCCTGAGAAAGATGAAATATCCCATGGCCCCATTGGTACTTGGTCTCATTCTTGGACCAACGGCAGACTTGAATTTCCGTCAAGCCCTGATGATGGGACAAGGTTCGATCATCCCTCTGTTGGGTCGACCTGTGGGAATCATTCTGATGGTTGTCATCGCTTACATCTTGGTAACCGGTTTTGCCAAATCCTTTAAGAAGAAAGATGAGGCATTTGATGCTTCAGTACAAGAGGAATAAATCTAATGCATGTACAAGATAAAAATATTCTCATTACTGGAGGGTCTGGTGGACTCGGTTCTGAGATGGCCAAGCTACTTGCTTCGCAAGGTGCTACGGTTTTCATTCTTGATCTGAACGAACTGCAAGGAAATGCTCTGGTTCATCACATTCAGGAAACTGGGGGACAGGCCTACTTTTTCCAGATGGATTTGACCAGTGAGACTGATTGGGAAAACGTGATCAAAGCCATTGTCAAGATTGCAGGACGCATCGATGTGCTGGTGAACAATGCGGGAATCAACATCCGTAAGCCCATCGAGGAGATGTCTCTACAAGAATGGAACACGATGATGCTGGTCAATGTGGGGAGCGTGTTTTTAGGCACCAAGCATGTGCTGCCGGTGATGCGCAGTCAGGGTGGCGGAGCGATCATCAACACCTCGTCGGTGTGCGGGCTCATCGGGCACCGGTACACCCCCGAAGCCTACACAACCACCAAGGGAGCGGTCACCTTGCTCACCAAGTCCATTGCCTCTCGATATGCCAAGGACGGAATTCGGTGCAACTCAGTGCATCCTAGTACAGTCGATACTCCTCTGGTGCAGGAAATGTTCAAGGACCCGATTAAGAAACAACAGCGACTGGATGAGGTGCCTTTGGGGCGTCTCGCCAAGGCCAGTGACGTGGCAAATGCAGTAGTGTATCTCGCATCAGATGAGGCTTCCTTCATCAATGGCATCGCTTTGCCGGTTGATGGTGGGGTCACCTGTTGCTGAGAAAGAAATAGGAGAGAGATGATGAACTATTCTCAACAAACGATTAATGAATTGAAGAGGAAGGCCATTCAGGTGCGCTCGAACATCCTGGAGATGATTCCACCGGGAAAGGTGGGACATCTTGGCGGCAGCAGCAGCATAGCTGATGTTATGGCAGCGCTGTACTTCCATACGATGAAAGTAAATGGAAGCGACCCAAAAAATCCTTTGCGCGATCGTCTGATCATGAGCAAGGGCCATGCGGTGCTCGTACAATACGCTTGTCTGGTGGAGCTGGGATATTTTCCCCGCGAGGAGCTCTCTAAGGTGAAAACCTTCAACGGCATGCTCCAAGGCCATCCCGACATGGACAGAACTCCCGGCATCGAAGCAGTGACCGGGTCTTTGGGCCAAGGTCTTTCTGTCTCTCTTGGTCTAGCCCTGGGATTGCGTCTCGATCACAGTTCAAGTCGGGTATATACCATTCTTGGAGATGGCGAGCTGGCAGAAGGGCAGGTATGGGAAGCGGTCATGGCCGCTCCTGACTTCAAGGTCAACAACCTCACCGCAATCGTCGACTGGAACGGCGTGCAAGCCACCAGCACCACCAAGGAAATCTTCCCGATAGAGAACCTTGAGGAGAAGTGGAAAGCGTTCGGATGGAACGTGCTTGTCATCGACGGGCACGACATGGTGCAGATTCTTGATGCCTTGGATCGTGCGAAAACCTATACGGAAGGACCCTCTGTCATCTTGGCTCATACGGTGAAGGGTAAATGCTTCCCGTTTGCTGAAGGGAAGGCGAAATATCATAACGCCTCGATGACTGAAGAGGAGTACCAGACGGCCTGGTCGTGCATTGAAAAGATGAAGAGGGAGGTAGAGGCATGAGGACGTCTGATAGTTTGAGAAAGACCTATGGTGAGACCCTGGTTGAACTGGGAAAAGACAATAAGGACATCGTGATGCTTGAGGCCGATCTTGGTAACTCCACGATGTCGAGCCTCTTCGGGAATGCCTATCCTGAGCGCTATTTCCAGATGGGCATCGCAGAACAGAACATGGCATCGGTGGCAGCAGGGCTCGCCCTTGCCGGTAAGGTGCCGTTCATCAACTCGTTTGCAGTGTTCGCTACCGGCAGGGCATACGATCAAATCAGGTCCTCAGTAGCCATCGCGAACCTGAATGTAAAGATTTGTGGTTCCAGTGCAGGCCTTTCTGATTATGGGGATGGAAAAACGCACCAGAGCATCGATGACATCGCCTTGATGCAAGTGCTTCCACACATGACAGTCCTTTCTCCCTGCGATGCAGTGGAGAGTGAGATGATGACCAAGGCCATGGTCAATGAAAAAGGCCCGATGTACTTGAGAATTAACCGAAACGATTTGAAGATCGTCACCGATCCACAGGCTGAATACCACATAGGAAAGATGACGGAAATGGTACAAGGCAATGATGTAGTGGTCTTTGCCACCGGAATCATGGTCCAGCAGTCCATGGAGGCTGCAAAGCTATTGGAAAAGGAAAATATCTCAGTGCGGGTGGTGAATGTGAGTACGATCAAACCACTCGATGTTGAGGCTTTGCAAATGTACTGCGAAGGTGTCAAGGCAGTTGTGACTGCTGAGGAGCACAGTGTGATAGGAGGGCTGGGAAGCGCAATATGCAGTGCATTGTCGCAGAAAAGACTTCCCATCGGGATTGTAGGGATCGAGGATACATTTGGGACTTCCGCAGAGAACTATTCGATTCTGCTCAAGCATTTTGGGCTTGAAGCAGAAGATGTCGCCAAGAAAGTCAGATCGGTTCTATCTGTACGATAAGGAGTGTTTGGTATGAAGATTGGATTCATTGGACTGGGTATCATGGGCAAGCCGATGGCAAAGAACCTACTCAAGGCAGGTTATGAGCTTATCGTAAACGATCTGAATCAGGATGCTGTCAGTGAACTGGTGAACTATGGCGCGTCGTCACTCCCCACTGCCAGAGATGTGTCTGGGGCATGCGATGTCATCCTCACCATGCTTCCCAACTCTCCTCACGTAAAGCAGGCCGTGCTCGGTGAGGGTGGGGTCATCGAAGGGGCCAAGGCTGGAAGCATCCTCGTCGACATGAGTTCCATCTCCCCCATCGTAAGTCGTGAGATCTCACAGGCGCTCTCTGAGAAGCAGGTGATCATGCTCGATGCACCGGTGAGCGGTGGAGAGCCAAAGGCGATCGACGGAACGCTGGCCATCATGGTAGGAGGACCCGAGGATGCCTTTGCAAAAGTGGAAGACATTTTGAAGGTGATGGGGAAAAGTGTCACGTTGGTGGGTGAGATCGGCAGCGGCAACATCGCCAAGCTGGCCAACCAGATCATGGTGGCCTCGAACCTTGCAGGCATGGCAGAGGCGTTGGTGCTCGCCACCAAGGCAAATGTAGACCCTGAGAAGGTGTTCCGTGCGGTTCGCGTCGGTTTGGCCGGCAGCACGGTACTGGATGCGAAGGCACCTTTGGTGCTGGATCGAAACTTCAATCCCGGTTTCCGCATCGACCTGCACATCAAGGATTTGCAGAACGCACTGGATACGGCTCAGAGCCTTGACAGTCCGGTTCCGATCAGCACCTCGGTCATCGAGATGATGAAGAGCCTCTCTTCACAAGGAAAAGGCTCCAACGACCATGGTGGTTTGGTCCAATGGTACGAACAGATGGCCAAAATCGAGGTTCGATCCAAATAGTTTGAAAATTGATGGCTTCCTGGATGTCTTATGATTCCAGGAAGCTTTCAACGCTTAGGAGTCCAAATGATGCGAGTGAGCATTCTGATTGAGAATTCGTTGGTGGGACATCGTTCTCTGTATGCAGAGCATGGACTCTCTTTCTTATTTGAAGACGGAGATCAGAGCATTTTGTTTGACACTGGATCATCTGACAAATTTCTTTTCAATGCCCTCCAGATGAAGAAAGATTTGGTTTCTGTCCAAAAGGTTGTGCTCAGCCACTGTCACTACGACCATACCGGAGGGTTCCTTCCGTTTCTTGAACACCATCATCCAAAAGAACTTTTTACTGGTAAAGATTTTTTTTCAGACCATTATGAGAAGCATGCTTTTTCCCATACCTATTTGGGGTGTGCATTTTCAGAAGAAACACTGAAAGAGCATCAGATCAATCATCATGTAGTGCATTCCACTACAAAAATTTCAGACCATTGTCATGTTGTGTCGGGGTTTCGACACTACAATGATTTTGAAAAAGTTCCCTCGACATTCGAGAAATTTAATGGAACTTCGTTTATTGGTGATGATTTCTCCGATGAATGCAGCATCGTCCTCGAGATGCCTACCGGGTTGCAACTATTTGTAGGTTGTGCCCATATCGGGATTCTCAATATTGTCTCTCATGTCCAGTCTCTCTTTTCAAAACCGATTCAAGGAATATATGGGGGAATTCATCTCATGAATGCGTCCCGCGAGGAGATACATACTGTCCTTGATGCTTTGTATGCGCAAAAAATAGAACGCTTGGGACTTTGTCACTGTTCAGGGCCCTTGGTTGCTGAGTGTCTCTCCCCGTATGAAGGGAAGATGGAATTCGCAAAGCTCGGATCTGGAAGCACACTATTCTGGTGATGAAAACGACAAAAGCATGTAGGTCTCTAAAACGTCTTAACCCTAGGTAAAGGCAATCATTTGCCATCATACGAGGAATATTATGAAACAAACATATCTTCAGTGGTTGTCACAGGAAACCAAAACACTCTGGTATCATGATTCTGCCAATAGAAAGGAGCAGGAACAAGCTTTTTCTGTTGGTGCTGTCGGCATCACCACCAATCCATTTCTGATAAACCAGACGTTGCAATCTGATTTGGAAAGCTGGAAGTCTAGAATCGATGGAATGGATGCAAATGATGATAAGGTGCTGACGCTTATCAAGGCTGTTTCTGGTTATTATGCTGAAAAACTCATGCCGCTATACAAAAAAGGCTCGTTTGGCACCGGGTATGTCTGTGTACAGACGAATCCAAACAAGACCGGCGATACTTCCTATATGGTAGAGCAAGCGAAAACGTATGCTGCATGGTTTGAAAACGTCATCATCAAATTACCGGCAACGCAGGCTGGAATACGGGCGTATGAAAAATGTGTCTCGTTGGGGTTCAATGTGGCTGCAACACTCAGTTTCACTGTTCCACAGGTTCTTGCGGTTGCAGAAGCAAGAGAGCGAGGAAAAGAAGAAGCACGTAAGCACGGTATCGTCCCCGGTTTGGGAATTGCCGTTCTTATGGTCGGTCGTCTGGATGATTACCTAAGGGATGTAGCTCAGGACCAAGAAGCAATGGTTACAGAAGCAGATCTAACCCAAGCAGGGACGGCTTGTATCAAACGGGCGTACAAAATTTTCCAAGAGCGGGGCTATGATACTGTTCTGATGCCGGCTGGTTGTCGAAGTGCTTCCCATATTTTGGATCTGGCGGGGGCAACCATGATCATGTCCATTTCTCCAAAAATACAACAGGCACTCCAAGCTATATCGGGACCTTTTGAAAAACGAATCGAGATTCCTGTTGCAGATGAGGTTATTGAGCGTCTGATGAGCTTGAGGGAGTTCCAAAAGGCATATGAAATCGACGGTATGAAGTGTGAGGATTTCATAACTTTTGGCAGTACCAACAGAACGACCGATCAATTCATCCAGGATGGATGGAATCCTCTGCACGCTCTTACAATCTGAAAAAAAGGGAAACTACATGAAAAAGAATATATTTGACCTTACAGGAAAAAATGCTGTGGTCACCGGTGCTTTTCAGGGATTGGGGTGGGGGATGGCCAAGGGGCTCGCAGAAGCTGGGGCCAACGTTTTC
>JAQVVB010000158.1 GCA_028699215.1 Sphaerochaeta sp.
GCAAGTATATACGAAATAGAATTCGCAAATCAAGATACGTACGTTGAAGCCAAAGTTGCAGTCTAGAGCCCAATGAGGACTGTATTTGCTGACCATTGTTTGTATTCCTTATGTTTTGGAAAAAGAATTGTGAATTTAGTTGACAATCGTCTGTTGGAACTGTAGATAATTGCGAAAAGGATGAGTAACTATGAAAATTAACCATGTCAAAAAAGTGCTGCTTGTTGCTGTCGTTCTCGGTGTTCTTGTCAGTTTTGCTGGATGTGACCTTGCAATGGGAGACGCAATCACTGAAGAAGGTGCAAGTCGGTCGATGAACGTTGCAAATGATGATGAAGTTTCTGTGAAACAGTCGAACAAACAGAAGACATTCACTGCGACAGTCAATTTGTACCAAGACTATGAGCATGTCGTAACACTCGACATGGGAAACAGCAATCACCACAAAACGGTCGAAGAGACCTTGTATAGTTATCAATATGGTCCGTTTGGGGGACCCATACAATCAGATTGGGATCTCTTGGATGGCAAGAACGTGGTCATGAGCAATGGCACCAACTATAATCTGGATCCGGTCACCGGAGAGATCGCAGGGTCGAATCATAGTGAGATCAGCATTGTAGATGAGAATGGAGAAGTCATTTTGACCTTCGATGCAAACGGAGTGCTTTCCGGCTCGCTTCTTGGAGCAGACATAACCATGAATTGGGTGGCTAAACAAAATGATCTCAAAATCAAGGCAAGAGGAAAGGTGACTGGAACCTTTGTCTGGGCGGTTTTCAATTATGAGACCATGGCTCTCGAATACATCCTGCCTAATGGGACGTTCACCCTGACTGGTACCTACAACTGATCAGAGATTGGTCCTTGAATTCAGCTCCCTTTCAACAGGGAGCTTTTCTTTTTCTTCTATACACGTTCAGCAGCAACGAGTTTGAAAAATTGCGTTGAAGCATGTCCGGCCATGGTATGGAAAAGCCTGTTTCGCCTTTTGCCATCAGCGAAAAAGGAACAGAGAATCACTAATCAATTTCACATCAAAATAATCTGTAATTAATTACATCAATACTATTTGAAAAAAGAAGTGACTGTGTTGAAAGAATTCTGGTATGTTCGACAAGGGCCTAAAAAACTCCAGCGGCCAAATGGTCGCTAAAGTTCAGTACATTGCATGAAAGGATACTAGGCTTCAAGGTCTTCCTATGTGGAGCGGATTTTCGATTCTGCCTTAATCCAAGCTTGATCGATGGTCTTTTCTAAATCAGCTGCCATCGCATCTGACAAATCTTTCTTGATCTGTGCTATATGCGATGAAAAAGAAGACCTCTTTATGAGAAAAGCCATCACTACATGTGTAGATGAGACATCCTTCGTAAAGAAATTTCCTCCTCTCACGCTTTAGCAACATGATTGGTTGATCTCATTATCAAAACATTCATTAATGTTACAAAAAGCATATTAAAAACAATGTAAATGCAAGGGAAAATACCATTAATCTTGATTGGCAATAAAAAAATTTGCAAAAACTGTACAAGTCCTGTAGTATGTCTATAAACGACTTCTGGAATATTAAAGCACCTAACTATTGAAAAATATTTATCATATTGGCTTTTCATAGTTATTAACAGTTTGTTTCCAAGGAGGTCTGATGTGAACGAGTTGTATGACACAATCATTGAAACGTACAAGAACAAACCTGGGGCACTTCTCTCCGTTCTCGAGGAAGTCCAACGAAAAACAGAGCATACCTATTTGCATGAACAAGCTCTCACCTACATTGCACAAAAGATGGAGGTACCCTTATCACAGGTTTATTCTGTAGTTACCTTTTATTCGTTTTTCAATCTCAAACCGCAAGGGTTTCACACCATCACTGTTTGTCGAGGTACTGCTTGTCATACCCGTGGGTCAAAACCCTTGCTTGATGATGTCATGCATCTCTTGGGACTACATGAAGGAGAAAATGAAGAAGGGGAGTCCTATTACACTACCAGCGACATGCAGTTCACTGTTCGCACCGTAGCCTGTTTTGGACAGTGCGCACTTGCACCTGTCATTGCCATCGACGATGTCATCTACAGCAGGATGACCTCAGAGAAGTTTGCAGGACTTCTGAAAAATCTCATGACAAAGAAGGTGCCATCATGATGCAAATATTGGAAGACCTACGTAAAAAAGGATTATCCCTGCTCAATCCCGGAAGAGTCGATATTGGTGTGGGCATGGGGACCTGTGGCATCGGAAATGGTGCTGACGTACTGTATGATACCTTTAAACAAGCAATAGAAAGAGACAATCTTGATATCCAGCTCAGAAAAGTCGGATGTTTTGGTTTTTGTGCAAACGAGCCGTTGGTAAACATTCACTTTCCGAATAAGCCGTTGCTTATGCTCGACAAAGTACAGGTCTCTGATGTCCCGATGATTCTCGAAGGAATTGAGAAAGAGATGTTTCCACAAGACCGGGTGCTTTGCAAGATTTCCACTTGGGACCATCTTGGATACACCTTCACCTATGGGGAAGGATTTGAAACAATCAAGGAATGGAATGAGATATCCTTTTTCAAACCGCAGAAAAAGATAGTGCTTCGCAATGCAGGTCTCATCGATCCCGAATCCATTGAAGAGTACCTTGCCGTTGGCGGCTATAGTGCTTTCTTCAAGGCGGTTTGGGATATGTCCCGTGAAGACGTTCTGGAAGAAGTCAAAAGTTCCAAACTGAGAGGTCGTGGAGGGGCAGGCTTCCCCACGGGTTTGAAGTGGGAGCTGATGAGTAAAGAACAAGCTTTGAAAAAGTACATCATCTGCAACGCCGATGAAGGTGACCCAGGGGCATATATGAACCGCAATGAGATGGAGAGCGATCCCCATATGCTCATTGAAGGAATGCTCATCGGTGCGTATGCGATGCGCACTGAAGAAGGTATCGTGTATGTTCGGGCAGAATATCCACTTGCAGTGCAACGGTTCAAGAAAGCAGTTGAACAAGCAAGACAAGCAGGCCTCTTGGGACAGACGATTCCTGGTACGCTTTTCAAGTTCGATATCGAGATTGTCGAAGGTGCAGGAGCCTTTGTGTGTGGAGAAGAGACTGCCTTGATCGCTTCAGTGGAAGGCAAAGCAGGAAGACCCCGCATTAAGCCACCTTTCCCTGCTCAAAAAGGATATTTAGGGTATCCAACCACCATCAACAACATGGAAACGTGGTGCAATATACCGGTAGTCATTGGAATGGGCAGTTCATGGTTCAAAAAGACCGGTACTGCTGAAAGTTCTGGGACCAAAGTGTTTTCGCTGGTTGGTAAGGTGAAAAACACCGGGTTGGTGGAACTTCCTTTGGGAGAGCGTTTGACCACACTCATTTATGAGGTGGGGGGAGGCGCTTCCGGTAAGGAGAAAAAAATCAAAGCTGTGCAGTCGGGAGGACCTTCAGGGGGATGTATCCCTGCCTCCAAGTTCGATACGGGCATAGACTATGAATCTTTGGTTGCTCTTGGGGCCATCATGGGCTCAGGAGGTATGGTCGTCATGGACCAAGACAACTGCATGGTAGATGTTGCAAGATATTTCATTGAGTTCACCAACAAGGAGTCTTGCGGAAAGTGTGTTCCCTGTCGTGAGGGGCTCTCCCAGGAATTTGCCCTGCTGAACAAGATAACCAAGGGCGAAGGAGAAGAGTCGGATCTTCTTCTTATGGAAGAGCTGGGAAAACATATCTGTGACACAGCCTTGTGTGGACTCGGGCAGTCGGCGCCCAATCCGGTGCTGACTACCCTCAAGTATTTCAGAGATGAATATGAGGATCATATACATCGTAAATATTGTGCATCGGGAACCTGTGAAGATCTTGTCACCGCTCTCTGTTCAAATTCCTGTCCCATGCATATGAACATTCCAGCCTATCTGCAGTTGCTCAAGGAAGATCGTCTGGAAGAGGCTTTTGCTTCGACTCTTCAAGACAACCCATTGCCAGGTACCATTGGTAGGATCTGTCACTTCCACTGCCAGATGCGGTGCCGTCGTGACACCATCGATGAACCTGTACATCAAGGGGAGATTCATCGGTATCTTGCAGACACCATGTATAAGATGGGGCGAGAGGGCCCGCTTTACCAAGAACTCATCTCTTCCATGCTTGAGAGTACAGGCAAAAAGATTGCAATTGTTGGTGCTGGACCGGCTGGTCTGGCCGCAGCGTTCTATCTGGTGCGACTCGGGCATGAGATTACCATCTATGATGCCAATCCCAAGGCTGGGGGCGTATTACGCTATGGGATACCGTCATACCGACTTCCCAAGGAAGTGCTTGATAAAGAACTGGAGCTTTTTGATAAATTGGGAGTCATCTTCAAATTCAACACCGTATTGGGTCGTGATGTTGAACTTGAACAGCTCAAAGAATCCTATTCTGCTGTTTTGCTGGCGATGGGAGCATACACCCATTTGGATCTGCAGATACCCGGAAGAGAGTTGAAAGGTGTATTGCAGGGAACTGAACTGCTGGAAAACATGGAAAAGGGAAACCCCGTATCCTATGGTAAACGCATAGTCATAGTAGGTGGTGGCAATGTCGCCATCGATGCAGCGCGCACCCTCTGGAGAAAAGGCTGTGAAGTGCATGTAGCCTATCGTCGCAGCAGAGAGGACTTGCCTGCCAATAAGGTGGAAATTGCAGAAGCCATGGAAGAAGGGGTGATCTTCCACTTCATGGCCGCTCCTCTTAGGGTGGTGGGAGACCAAAAAGGGCAGGTTGAAGCGTTGGAGGTCATGGAGATGACAGGAGGCGCATATGACCTTTCCGGGCGGAGAAAACCCGTTGAAACTGGAAAGACATCACTCCTTCCTTGCAATACGGTCATCATTGCAATCGGGGAAAAAGTCGACGCCGGTCTCTTGATACGAGAAGGTGTATGTACGACCTCGTCAGGTACTGCTTGTATCGAACGCTACTCCTATAAGACCAATGTGGATGGAGTCTATGCAGCAGGTGATTTGGCCACCGGCCCTTCGACCGCTGCTGAAGCAATGGGCTATGCAAAGGATGCAGCTCAAGTCATTGATTTTGATCTTACAGGAAAACGCAGGTTCTCTCTTCTGTTAAGAAAATTCTCCTACACCAATGAGATACCAAATGAAATCGAACAGGTTAAACCCATTGCACCCCGCCACCTCAAGGTATCAGAGCGTAATGGCAATTTTTCTGAGGTGAATCGAGGCTATCTCGGAGAACAGGCTCGGCAGGAGGCATCCCGTTGTTTACGCTGTGATATTCGCAGTATTGAAGGAAAGGAGGTGGCAAATGGCTGAAGAATATATTGACGTAACCATCGATGGACAGAAACTATCCGTGGCGAAAGGAACCAAGATACTGGAAGCCTGTCAGAAAATCGGCATCAATGTTCCCACATTGTGTCATCTCAAAGATGTTTCCTCACATGGTTCTTGTGGAATTTGCGTAGTGGAAGTGAAAGGTGCAAGGCGCTTAGTGCGTTCCTGTATGTATACGGTGCTTCCCAATATGGAAATCACTACAAACAATGAACGGATCAGGAAGAGTAGGAAACTGAATCTGGAATTGCTGTTGGCCAACCACCCCCTGGACTGTTTGACCTGTGAACGAAACCTCAATTGTGAGCTCCAAAAACTCGCTCAGGACCTTGGGGTGAGGGAAACGCGTTTCCAAAGGACAAAGAAACGCTTGTTGCCTTTGGATGTCTCTTCTTCCTCACTGGTACGAGACCCCAACAAATGCATTCTTTGCAACCGTTGTGTGGAAGTGTGTTCGCAGATGCAGACAGTGCATGCAATTGATATTGTCGGACGAGGTTTGTCAAGCAAGGTTTCGACCTTCATGGACAAGGGTTTGGGAAATGTGGTCTGCACCAACTGCGGTCAATGCTCTTTGGTCTGCCCCACAGGGGCAATCACCGAAAAGTCACAGACCCAGCAGGTATTCGATCTGCTCTCTGATCCCGATCTGGTTACCATTGTACAGACAGCCCCCGCAATTCGAGTCGGCATCGGTGAGGCCATGGGGATGGAAGAAGGGGCGTTGGTTACCAAACAAATGGTTGCCGGTCTACGGCGTCTGGGTTTCTCAAAAGTGTTTGACACACAATTTGCTGCCGATCTGACCATCATGGAAGAGGGCTACGAGTTGATACATCGTATCAAAGAGGGCGGGGTATTGCCCATGATCACCTCAGGCTCCCCAGGATGGATCAAGTTCATAGAGCATTTCTACCGAGAGCAACTTCCTCATTTGTC
>JAQVVB010000159.1 GCA_028699215.1 Sphaerochaeta sp.
TAATAATGCTCAGCTGATTTTCTGTACTCATAATACAGGAGTGATGGATACACTGGGTAAATACAGAGTTATTTTGGTCAATAAAGAAGAAAATGAGAGCTTTTTATATCGCCTTGATGAACTCCCAGGAAATATCGTGCGAAATGATCGTTCGCTGGAAACCATTTATAAGACCGGTAAACTTGGGGGAACTCCAAACCTATGAAGAAGGGTGAAAACAGCAGAAAAGAAAGGTTCATACATAATTTTTCTCAATTCTCTCTGGAAGATTTGGATTCAGATATTACTTTGCGATGTAAGTTTAATTTCTCATATTTTGATTACATTCAAGAATTCGCTACAGATATTGCCACGTGGGACGAGAGCAACCTTCAAAATTTATTTACCAAGATCAAGTCATTCTCAGGTAAACCTTTACTTTATTGGAAACAGCAATGTATCGGTTCCCATAGAAACCATGTGCTTGAGATTTATGGTGCTTTTCCTCGGAAATCAGGATTTAGCCATCCCTCACATGTTCCGTCAGATGTTGACTGGGCAAGATTTCGTCTGGATGGAAAAAAACGACTTATTGGTTTCACAATACCAAAGAACCTTTGCAGACCGGATTCTCGCTTTGATGATAATACGTTTTATGTTGTTTTTCTTGACTTCGAACATAATTTTTATCGGACGTAATTTCCATCCGTTTTGAAAGAAATCTGGCCGATTGTTCATTCTTTGTTAGTTCTTTCAGGATTTCATATACTGTCGTACAAGAATATACGAATGTTTTAGCACCTTCCTGTTCTTATGTTTCTTCTCGATTGTGGTGGCATGATTCTCTGTCAACCCGACTTGGTATTTTGTATGTTCGTTTTCTTGCCATTTCCTTCTCTCTCATTTCACGTAAGTCAAATGGTACGTGTCAATAAAACTTACTATCATTAGGACATTACACTAAAATCATCACATCTCAAAGCTAGACAAACAAGTATTGCTGTACCAGCTCATATCCAATGCCAACCAAAGCTCCTAGCACCAACAACACAAGAGGGCCAATGTGAAGCCTCTTTCCGTTTAGGATGAAAAAAGCAAGGATGAACACGATGAGCGCAAAGATATCCAGTTGTAGGTTTTCCAGTGAGATCGACCCGACGGCGAGTTGCAAGAGAGCAAGACCAGCAGTGAAAATCGCAGCAACAACCACAGGACGAACATTTTCCAGAACGTTCTTGAGCAATGTCTGTTTGCTGTACTTTTCATACAACCTGGCCAATATGATGATGATAATGCACGAAGGCAATACATTGCCCAAAGTCGCCACCAATACACCGCTGAGACCAGCAACCTTCATTCCGACGAACGTAGCTGAGTTGATCGCAATAGGCCCGGGAGTCATCTCTGCAATAGTCACCAAATTGGCAAATTCAGTAAGGGTCAGCCAGTGATGAATATCGACAGTCTGCGCTTGGATAAGCGGCATGGCTGCATATCCTCCCCCAATGCTGAACAAACCGATCTGGAAGAAACTGAAAAAGAGTTGAAACAGTACGGTCATCTCAAACCTGCCTTTTTCATTCCTACAAGACTCACGATTACGGCAACGATAATACAAATGACCATGACCAACATGATGTTCACCTTGAAGAGGTATAGTGCGACAAAGGACAATGCGAACATCAACAAGGGGATGATTTTCTTCTTGGCCAACAAAGGCTTGAACAAAACCCAGGTCACCTGCAACACGATGGCAGCCACCACCGGGCGCATCCCATGGAAAGCGGCATCTATCCAGAGGTTGTCCTTTACTGCTTCATATCCAAGGCTAACCAAGGAGAGAATGATCATGGGAGGAAGAATGGTGCCAAGTGCGGCAACCAAAGCCCCTGGGAGTTTGGCAAGATGGTATCCTACCATCAGCGATCCGTTTACTGCGATAGGACCAGGAGACGATTGTGCAATGGTGACGAAGTCCATCATCTGCTCATCGTCTATCCAATGGAGAGTCGCTACCATTTTCTTACGCATCAGCGAAATAATGACAAACCCACCACCGAAGGTAAATATGCTCAAGGTGAAGGTGGCCCAGAATAGCTGAAGGAAAAACCGAAAATTGACTTCTGGTTTCACTACTTTGGTTTTGTTGTCCAAACACTCACTTTGTTTCATATGCGACAATGCAATACTCCTTGGTATGGATACCATCGTATCACAGTATCACCAATTTGTTCCAACCCAACCAGCAGTATAAAGAGGCCCTACTTGAGAAAAAGAAAGCCCGTCTTGCTTTCTCCATCATTTCTTTTACGCTCTGTAAATACGTAAGCTCCTCTGCAACGCAACAGAGGAGCTTACTTCCCATGCAGGTTTCTATGTTCTTTCGGCCAATTCACCCATAATTTGTGAACACATCATGTACATGCGGGGAATATGGAACGGCCCCTTGTACATATTGCCTTTTAAAGGAGTGGAGAGCGATCCATCGCAGTGAAGATATCCATACCATTCACCAAACTCAGGATCGAGGAAATGGTTTTCCACGTAGGTTTGAACCTGTTTGAATTGAGCAAGGTATGCCTTATCCCCACTTAGTGAGAAGGCGAGCAAATTGGCAATGGAGGCTTCACACTGAGGCCACCAGAACTTCATGTCATGCCAGTATTCATTGCCGCTTTTTCCAAGGGCATCCCTAAAGTAGATGATGCCTCCCAACTCCTTGTCCCAACCCACTTTCCACATCCAATCGAGCATGGTGGTTCCTAGTTTCATGAGATCAGGATCATTGTTTCGATACTTCGCTTCTTGAAGGATGAACCAGGACCCTTCGATGGCATGGCCGGGATTGAGCAAGCGACCTTCGAAATGGTCAAGTTGCAGGGATCCATCAAGAGCACATTGCTCCACCACTATCTGCAGTTCCGGTCGTACAAAATAGGTCTTGATTTCAGTGATCAGAGTATCAATGAACTCAGTCAGTTCTTGCGCATGTTCTGGGCAAGCTTCCCTCAATTGCTGAGCTGTATTGAGCAAAATCATGGGAATGCCGAACCCACGGGAAGGGGTCTCGAACTTAGGCACCAACAGGTGGGGAGCCTCAAGCATGGTCAGAATTTTCTTAAAAAGGGCATATGCCTTTTCTGCATACTCCGGTTTATCGAACGCACGGCTATAAGCTGCATAGCCGATAATGGCAAACGTCTCGCTGAAGACATAGCGGATTCTCTTCACCACAGGTTTTCCGTCTTTGCTGAGTCGAAAATACATTCTCCCATCCGAAGGATCAAAACCATGGGTTTCAATGAAACCAACCAAAGAGTCACAGACTTCCTGATATTCAGCTCTTGCCTCAAATTCCCGAAAGGCAGTTGAAAAGACCCAGAGCGCCCTTCCTTGGAACCAAACGGACTTGTCTGAATCCAACAATGAGCCATCTCTATCAAGCGCTGTATACATCCCCCCATGTTCCCGGTCAAACCCATGGTTCAGCCAGAAAGGAAGGATGTTGTCGACAAGCATCGAACGATAATCATCAGATAATTTTTTAAAATCGGGTTTCATCACAGCTCCTTGTAAACACCCTACAAAATGGCATTACCCGGAACAGGAATACCATTCAATTTAAACTCCTCGATCAACATGATTTTGGTAGTCCATAGGTGATCTCGTATTGCCTTTTCGGCAACATCAGGATCACCTTTCACTAAAAGGGACAACAACTCATGGTGGTTCTTGAGAATCCTCTCCTTGCCCGGAGAAGAATAGATATGATACATACTGTAAAATGTTCCCAATCTAATCATTCTGGAAAATTCATTTATGAGCATTTTACTTTCTGAAAGCGAAACCAGAGACTCATGAAAATCGTATTCGAGATTCCAGTTGCCTTGACCATTTACAAATGTTGAATCAAGCAATGCTGCCTTGACCAACAACTCCTCATAATGGTCACGCACCATTTTTCCACAATAGAGACGCGCAGCCTGACATTCCAGAGCCTCACGTACAATAAGGTGCTCGTAGATTTCCTTTAGCCCAAAGGGGGCAACAATGGTTCCTTTTCTTGGTATAGTAACAAAATATCCCTCAAGTTCCAATTGAATAATAGCTTCAAGTACAGGAGCTACACTCACACCAAGTTGTTTGGCTATATCACGACGATTGAGAACTGTCCCTGGAGGTAGCTCTTTATTGATGAGCATCTCCAATAGGATTGAGTATACCTCGTTCGCGAGTGAGTTTTTCTTTTTGCTTTTATGGTGGGTTGATTCTGAGATGCCAATTCTCAAATTCTCCACGGCTTGCTCATGCGAAATCAATGTACTACTCCTCAAAGAACCTCTCGATTATACGAGAGTATTTACCATAGACTGCCCCTACTTTCGTGTCAATCAGAGAATGGAGAGCTAGGCTCCCCATCTCTTTTACTTACAGATTATCCAGAACCTCAACACCAGAAATCTGGTATTTGTCTTTGATGGCCAACAGACCTTCCCGCAATTGGACTTCGTCTTCAGCAGTCAAAGGAGCAAATGGTCTTCTAGAGTATCCTGCATCATGACCTGCCCAAGCAAGCATTTTTTTCATGCTCGCGAAAAATGAATGCTCTAAAACAAAAAAGATAATTGCATCGGCACTTGTCTGCAGAATTTTTGCCTGTTTGATATCGTTGTTTTTTTCTGCTGCAACAATCTGGAGAAACAATTCAGGAATCACATTATAGAAAGACCCAATGATCCCATCACTTCCATAAGCCATACCAGACATGGCCATCTCATCACAACCAGAGTAGACCATGAAGTCTTTCCCTATCTCTTCCTTGATTCTGAGAATCTCGTGATGTGAGGTAGCTGTATATTTGATACCTTTCACATTTTCAATTTTTGCCAAACGTTTTATAGTCGAAAAATCCACTAAACCTGCAAGCGCAATATTATACACAATCATAGGAAGGGGGACAGACTCGCTGATATCCTGATAATATCCAACAATCTCATCACTCGAAAACTTGAAGTAGAAGGGAGGAACTGAAGAAATCGCATCTGCTCCACATTCATAGGCATGGCGTGCCAACTCGATCGATTTATCAGTCCCAATATCTCCAACATGCACGATAACAGGGATCCTTCCACCTACTTCATCGAGTACGACCTCAACGACCCTCTTCCGTTCTTCTCCAGTCATAAGGAACGTTTCACCGGTACTGCCAGTGAGATAGAGGCCGTCAACCTTTTTGGTCAGGAGAAACCTTGTCAGGTCCCTCTGCCGACTTTCGTCAAATCGACCTTGTTCATCAAAACAGGTCATCATCGCTGGGATAACACCTTTAATGTCCTGCAAATTTCTTTTACTCATACAATTACTCCCCTTGGACTACAGAATGGTTTTTATCAATAAGATGGCAGGACACATAATGTATCGCTCCCTCTATTTCATACGGTTTCAACAGTGGAACCTCACTTTTGCAGCGTTCCATACAGAAGCTGCACCGAGGGTGAAAGGGACACCCGCTAGGAGGGTTAACAGGACTGGGTACATCTCCCTCGAGAACAATACGTTTTCGCTTGGTATCCAAATCAACTACCGGAATAGCCGAAAACAAAGCCTGCGTGTATGGATGTAAAGTATGGGAATATAACTGTTTGGTTGGAGCCAACTCAACTATTTTCCCTAAATACATAACAGCAATCCTATCACTGATATACTCAACCACACTTAAGTCATGCGTAATGAAAATATAGGTAAGATTGCGTTTGGATTTCAGATCCATCAACAAATTGAGTACCTGTGCGCGTATGGAAACATCCAAAGCACTGACGGCCTCATCACAAACAACAAGCTCAGGATTCACACTCAAAGCTCGGGCAATTCCAATACGTTGCCTCTGTCCACCTGAAAATTCATGAGGATACCGATCCATGTACTCTGGTCGCATATTCACTGCTTCCAACAAATCAGCGATTATTTTGCGTTGTTGCGATGGATCCTTAATACCAAATCGACGAAGAGGATCCTTTAATGAGGTAAAAATCGTAAAGGAAGGGTTTAGAGACGAATAGGGATCCTGAAAGACAATCTGCATTTTCTTTCGGTAATCTGACATCTCTTTCTCACTAAGATCGAGAATATTTTTACAATCATCTCCACTTCCATAGGAAACTTTTCCCTCTCTTGCTGAGGCCAATCGCAAAATGGTCTTCCCCAAGGTAGACTTTCCACACCCCGACTCTCCCACCAGACCAAGCGTCTCACCTCTGTAAACTTCCAAGTCAATGCCATCCAC
>JAQVVB010000160.1 GCA_028699215.1 Sphaerochaeta sp.
AAAAGAGAACACCACCAGATTCAGCTCATCAGTATACCCCGATTATTTCAATTCAGCATTGAATTTCCCATGAAGATTCAAAGTGAGAATTGCTTATCAAACAAAGCCTGCAGTTTATCAATCGTACGAGGGGAAGACCCTTCGTAATGGTTGTTCACATTGATGAACAACACCGTCTCTGATCGTATCACTCTATCAAGAAGAGGAACGAGCCTTTCAAGTTCTGCATCCTTAGGAGATACGATTTGACTCCAGTCTTCCCCTGTTGCCTTCTCCATCCCCTTCCGATCTTCACCATGCAACCTGATACAGGCCAATGGTCCAAGTACCGTTCCGCTCTGTTGTAAAAGCGTAGAGAGATTATCCATCCAATACCCTTGAAGAAGCACAGGGGCCAGTTTTGTTGCCTGCAGAAAACGAAACCAAGAGCTGTCAAGCCATTTGGGATTTCTGATTTCCAAAGCATAGGGGAGACCTTTTGGAAGAGCGTCAAAGAAAGCAAGCAGTTTCTCTACAAAAACCCTACGACCTTCCATTTTCTCACGATTGAGGTACTCGAACTGAAACATCAACAATCCTGTTTTAGGAATGAGTGGTTCGATTCTGTCCAAGAACTGAAGGAATACTTCAGGATCGAGAAACCACGCATTGGGTTTGTTACCTGCCCTATAAGCATATACGGAGGTCAAAGCATTGGGGCATTTGATCGTAAAACGGAAATCAGAAGGAGTGGCTGCATCATATTCCTTGACGGTTGCACGATCAGGCAAGCCGTAACTGGAAGAGCCCAACGACCAAAACCACTGATCAATCTCTACGCTGGAATACTTCTGAGCATACTCACTAAGAAAATTCTGAGGTTGTTTGCTTGAATACACCAGTTTTTCCCACGATGGGAATTTCCAAGAACAAGAACCAAAATAAACCTGCTTCATTGGTTTAGTCTACATGAACAAAAATGAGAATACCAGTCTTGTTTATAACCGCTACCATGGGGCTACTTTGAGAAAACAACTCTATCTCGTCCTTCTTCCTTTGCTTTGTACAAGGCCTCATCAGCATGATTAACCAACGTCTGCATCGCAGTTCCATGCTGAGGAAAAAGAGCCACTCCTTGAGAAATAGTCACAACTCCTAGATTTGTTGTTTGGTAAATCAGCTCCATTTTCTTTAATTCGGAACGGAACTTTTGACATAGATCCTGTACATTCTGAATTTTGGTGTAAGGAACGATGATGATGAATTCATCACCTCCATAGCGACATACGATATCCTTTAGACTAACTGTATTGAATAATATGTCGGCCACTGCTTTTAGAACGACATCACCTGCATCATGCCCGTACTGATCATTGTAGTGCTTGAAACCGTCGATATCCAAGAGAATGAGAGCCAAAGAAAGTGTATTGTGCTCAGCCCTCAAAACCTTATTTTCCAAGGTTTCTTCAAAGTACCGTCTATTGAACAATCCGGTAAGGTGGTCGCGGATTGCGTAATTCTGCAATTGCATCATCTGGTTCTTCCGTATGTAGTTTGAAGCGATGCTCAAAACTGATAAAGCGATGATGAATACCAGGCAACTGGGCCAGTTGAAAGCTGAAGCCACAGGATAGAACATCACCAAAGCAATACATCCGACCACTTGTAAAAGAGCAAGAAGCATTGCAAACCGAAGAGGGAGGAACAATCCTGCAAGGATTACTGTAATACTCACATACACAAGAGGAAAAAGGTCATTCACCTGCAAGGAGTAGCTAATGAGCAAAGAACTCCATGTCCCGATTACAGACATGGCGACTGTTAAAAAAGCCGATATGTTATACCGGTTTTTCAGATTCAATACATACGCAAGCAATGTCATGGCAATAAGTCCGATAATCAAAAGGGTGTAAGCCCTCCGAATTCCATGTTCCATAGGAGTCACCAGAAGGACAAGCGTCAAGGAGAATACCAACAGAACCAACACAAAAGGGTGCAACCATTGTAAAAGAGACTTTCGGGCATCAACGATTTCTACACTGCTTGTGGTTTTCATCTCCCCTCCTTTATCGCTACTGGATAATCGTACCATGTTCACCTTGCGAATTAAAGTGTGCCACACACAACAGCCCTATTGTTTCAGGTTGTATTCTTTCATACTTGTTCGCTCAACATATGCTTCTGGTTTTGCAAGAATTTCACCAACGACACCAGATGGGAAGGAAGCTTTTCCAACTCCCTTTGTTGATACGCATCTTCTTCCTCCACCGATGTTCCTAAAAGCCTTACAACCTTTCGAGCGTACCAACTGGGCCCTAGACAATGATCTGCCATATGGGCTGTGGCAACGGCCTGCCCAATTGCTCTTGCTGCCAGCCCAACCAGTACATCATCTTGGTTCTTTGCATACGCATGGACTAGTCGTGAAGATGCGATAGCCTCACCTGTTGAAGCGTTCCCAAGCTCCCAGCGTTCTGCAACCTTTAAGGCATGCACAAGCAATTCATCATCTTGCAAAGAAGCAAGTTCCAGAACATGGAGGGCACACATCCTGGCATAATGCATCAAAACCATGTGGTCTTCCTTGGTTAAAAGCCCTCCTCGATGTACAGCTACCACTCTTTGGTCACGCATCGGCATGTCCCTCTTCTTCTCTTTATAGCACGAGAATCAGTAGAATTGTAAATAACTCCTGCAAGTAAAAAACTTTCCTTGACCGTATGACCAACCATGGTATACTCATGAGTGAGTGAGCAATCACTCACATTCCAGGCGAAAGAGGAAGGCCTATGGAAGCATACAAACGAAAGCTTACAAAAAAGACTTTCGACAACCTCTCAGATGCGAAAAAGCTCCTGATCATTCAGACAGCAACACACGAATTTGCAAGCCAAGGATTTGATCACGCAAACATAAACACCATCGCTGAAAAAGCTGGAATAAGTGTGGGATCATTATACAAGTACTTCGAATCCAAGCAAGACCTCTTTTTGATGACCATACACCAGGGTACGGAAGTACTTACAAACACCCTCCAATCGATCATACCCGCAGATAAACCCTTCGCAGAAAAATGCAGGGACTTGATACAAGCCATTCAAAAGACCAGTAGAGAACAACAGCAACTCATTCAGCTCTATAGTGAATTGACTTCGGTTGGAAACAGTGACCTTGTCAAACAACTCTCGTATGAAATCGAATCCATCTCAGCAAGCATGTATTCCGAACTTATCAAAGAAGGGCAGAGAAAAGGTGAAATCAGAGCAGATCTCGATCCTGCGATGATGGCTTTTCTCATGGATAATCTTTTCATTTCCCTTCAATTCTCTTATTCCAGCGAATACTATCTCCAACGCTTTAAGATATTTCTTGGGGACGACATCGATGACAAGGACGCGTTTGTCCTTGATCAGACGGTACGATTCCTCACCTCAGCACTCAAAAACTGAATCGCCTAATGGGGAACGACCATGGAACACAAAACGTACCTACTTTCCTACGATGTCGGAACTACAGGAATGAAAACGTGTCTCTTTTCTACCAACGGTCATCTTGAACTGGTATCTTCAGCACTTGCAAAATACCCTCTCCTTCTTTTGGAGGGTGGAGGAGCTGAACAAAACCCAGAAGACTGGTATGAAGCCATGGCCACTACCACCAAGGAAATACTATCACAATCAAACATCGAAAAGGCAGACATCAAGGGAATCTCTTTCTGCTCACAAATGCAAGGATTGGTTCTTGTCGATCGCCAAGGAAAAGCCCTCAGAAATGCTTTCAGCTATCTCGACCAACGTGCAACCTCTGAACTGAAAAAAGGAATGGCCTATGGACTCCAAATTGCAGGAGCGAATATTAGGAAACTCCTTGTATCCTTGGCCATTACAAAAGCTGTGGCCACCAGCGTAAAAGACCCCGTTTGGAAATATCATTGGGTAAAGAATCATGAACCCACTGTTTTTTCTCAAATCTATAAATGGCTTGACGTCAAAGAGTACCTTATAACCCAACTTACCGACACCTTCATCATGACAGAAGACTCAGCATTCGCCACACTGCTTTTCGATGTCAAAAAACGCTGCTGGAGTCCTACCATGTGCAGACTCCTCAAGGTAAACAGAGATCACTTGCCTACCATCATACGCTCGACCGATCAAGTAGGAGAACTCACCCAGAAGGCTGCAACGTATTTAGGTTTGCATCCAAATACACCTGTCTTTGGAGGAGGCGGGGATGCTGCCCTCATTGGACTAGGAGCAGGATCTGCATTCCCTGGAGACAGCCACATATATATGGGAACCTCTGGATGGCTCTCCACTGTAGTAAAGAAAAGCATGGTGGACCCTACTACAAAAACAGCAGCCATCGTCAGCTCACTCCCTGGATTATTTACGTATTTTTCAGAATTGGAGACAGCAGGAAAGTGTCTCGAATGGGTAAAAGACCACCTTGCACTTGATGAGATCAACCTTTACTTGGATAAGAAACTGGTAACTGACTCACCTGAAGCAATTGCAACAAACCTGTATGAATATATGGCATCGGTCATCGATACCGTACCTCCTGGAAGCAATGGAGTCATCTTCACTCCTTGGCTGCATGGAAACAGATGTCCCTTCGAAGACAGCAAAGCACGAGGCATGTTCTTCAATTTACGTTTGGAAACAGGAAAAACTGAAATGATTCGTGCAGTCACCGAAGGAGTATGTCTACACATGCGTTGGTTTCTGGAAATCCAAGAGAAAAAAATCAAGACCTCACCTATCATCCGTTTTGTGGGAGGCGGAGCCTTATCCCCCATAACCTGTCAAATTCTCAGTGACACGTTAGGAAGAAGGATTCAGACGATAGAAAACCCTCAGAACGTAGGAGCTTTGGGGGCTGCCATTGTTGCAGGTCTTGGTCTTGGTATGTACAGCTCGGCACAAGAAGCAACTGATGCAATTCCAAAAGGTGATATCTATGAACCAAATCCTGAGGCTAAAAAGACGTACGACATCAATTACAGCGTGTACAAACAGCTCTACCGAAGCAATAAGAAACTCTTTGCAATACTGAACAGCCGATAAAAAAAGGAACATTCATGAGTAACAACAACTATGTACCATTGAGCAGAAAACAGAACCTCATCCAAATCGGAAAATTTGTACTTTTTTCCATCAGTGCTGGAATCATCCAGGTCCTGGTTTTTACGATTCTGGAAGAACTGTTTCATCTCCCCTATTGGCCAAGCTATTTGACAGCGCTCATTGCAAGCGTCGTGTACAACTTCACCGTTAACAGACGCTTCACCTTCAAAAGTGCCAACAACATACCCAAGGCAATGACTCAATTGGCAATTTATTATGCAATTTTCACCCCCCTCTCAACCTGGTGGGGTGATGCTTTGGTACAGATTGGAATGTCCGACTATATCGTACTTGGAGGTACCATGATAATCAATTTGATCACAGAGTTCTGTGTCAACCGATTCGTCATTTACCGGACCTCCATGAATACCCGAACCAAAACCATAGGCCCTACAACTGTTTAGGAGGAATCACATGGATACACGATTTGCAATTTCAACATACCCGGATGCAGCAGCAGTCACAAAGAAACTTGACACCTTGATCAAAGGCCCAATCTACAGTATTGGAAGAGAAGCACTTGCCCGTTACGAAAAAGAATATTTTACAGAAGCATGTCCACGCTCCAAAGCCATGATAGAGCAAGCAAAGCAGTATATACCAGGAGGGGTTCAACACAACCTCGCATTCAACCACCCCTTCCCGTTGGTCATTACCAAAGCAGAAGGAGCGTATCTTTACGACCTTGACGGTCACCGGTATTTTGATTTCCTACAAGCAGGAGGTCCCACTGTTCTTGGTTCCAACCCTCCATCAGTAAGAGAAAAAGTCATAGAGTTGCTCCAAAATGGAGGTCCTTCGACAGGTCTTTTCCATGAATTTGAGTATAAGCTCGCAAAAAAGATATGTGACAGCCTTCCCAGCGTTGAGATGTTCAGAATGTTCAATTCAGGTTCCGAAGCCTGTATGGCGGCCGTCAGGGTAGCCAGACTTGCTACAGGAAAAAAGAACATCATCAAAATGGGTGGGGCGTATCACGGATGGAGCGATCAACTCGCCTATGGAATTCGTCTCCCAGGTACCAAAGGGACTCAGGCTCATGGAGTACCCTCGTATCTGTTCAAACATACCCAAGAGTTCTTTCCCAACAAACTAGATGCATTGGAACGAACCTTGAGGAT
>JAQVVB010000161.1 GCA_028699215.1 Sphaerochaeta sp.
GAGTGCGACGGCATCGTCTTGATTGCCTTCACAACAAGAAACAAGGCCATACTCGGTATTGAAAGGCATTTCCAGGTAGTTGCTCATCACTGTAGTACTCACTGGTTCCAATGCAGCAAATCGCTTTCCGAAGGTCTCACTCAAAATGCCGTCTTCAATCGCTTTCTTGATCACCAAACTGCAACTCGGCCCTAAGTACGCTCCACTGATCATCTTCTCCAAATGATACTGACTCGGTTGCTTGGTGGAATTAAAGAACGTGCGGTCAAGATCACTGGGACAGAAATCAAAACTCCCGGACTCGATGTTGATGATCTGTTTGGAATCATCGTTCAATGATATCTTCTTAATCTTCTCATTCGACTCCACATAGGCTGTGTTGGTTCCAGTGCCCAAGATGAACCCGATATACCCACTGTATGGCGTGGTTGAGATTGCAGCTTGCCCAGCAAGCAAGGTTGCAACCGTATCATTGAGAACAGCAACCTTTTTCTTGGAAACATCGTACCCCCGACTTGCAAGTTCGCGAAGCAAATTGGCACCTACCGGTTTGCCGATCACTTCAGGAGCCTTGATCTCTTTGGAAAAGACAAGGGGAATGCCATCATGGTCGGGAGTGATGGTGGCGGCATAGGAGAAACAGAACCCGATACGGTCACTCTTTTCGATAAGTCGTTCAACCTCATCAGCAAAACATGTGAAAAACTGTTTCGCGCTCACCTCTTCCTTCACACCCGGCATCGCCGTTTTCTTGAAATCCTCGATATGAGCGACTCCTTGTTCGTCAAAGTTGACCAGACAGGTACGAAAGTTTGTACCACCAGCATCAAGAACAATGACCTTTTCTCCTTTTTTGACATGGTCCCCTACCTGGGTATAGGTGGGAATCATCTGAAGGGAACTCTTATTTTCCGTCTCCAGTCCCAAATCCATTTCGTCTAAAAAGGTTTCAAGCAACTCCTGCATATTGATGCAAGCAGGGTCCACACCCCGCGCTGTAAGAAAATCTTCTGTTCTTTGTACGATGCCAGTCATAGTTCCTCCACTTTTACAGGTGTTGATCACACACCTCTCGTTTCTCCGTTGATTTTCAATTCAAGAGGCTTAACCTCAAAGTATCCATCCTCATCCGTCTGTATAAGAAAAATACCTTCAACCCGCACTGATTCACTCACCCGCTTGCCACTCACCGTCACATCTGCAGCAACGGCAATGGGAGAAAATCCCCCATTCATGATAACCGAGGACATCATCGAATTGAGTGTGACACCCTCTCCAAAATACGTAACCGCGGCCCCCGTGAGTATTGCATGTCCTACTTGCCAATCATGAACCGTCAAATACTGAAGGGCAATGTCATTGAGCGGTCCCTTTGCAGATTGCAACAAGGAAGCAAAGAAATTTGTTCCATTTCCTTCTTTGGTCTTCAAAAAAACAGGAAGATAGGTACCGATATCAGAATTTGAGAAGGTCAGGGCATAAGGAAGCGACTCCTGATCACGGAAATGAACTTCACTTCCGGGAAGCTCAAGTGAAGGAGTATTCAAGAAAGCAGCCACTGCACAAATGGTGGAATCGGTTATCGCAGCCAACGCTACGGTAACATCATTTGCAGTAGGCTTCGCAAAACCTCCATGGCAAAGGGCCAAGGTCCATAACAGGACGATCATTCTTTTCATAGATATCTCTTCTCCATAATAAAGCACTCAAACAAAGAGAACAACCGAATAGAGGAAAAAGACACAAAGACTATTCTGTGGTAGTATGGGTGCATGAACCAACAATACAGAAAAGGTACCATTTTCTGGTACGATTTGGAAACCTTCGGCCTCAACAGCCACTATGATAGGATAGCTCAATTTGCAGGTCAACGTACAGATTTGAACCTCAATCCCATTGGAGAACCCATCGTCCTCTATGGAAAGCTCAGTGATGACTATCTCCCGGACCCTCTTTCCTGCCTCATTACAGGCATCACTCCTCAAGAAGTCAATGAAAAAGGGATGAATGAAAGTGAGCTTATCGATCGGATAAACAACGAATTCTCTGTCGAGAATACCGTGGTTGCAGGTTTCAACAACATTCGTTTTGATGACGAGTTCATTCGAAACGCCCTCTACAGAAACTTTCTCGACCCCTACAAAAGGGAATGGGACAATAAGTGCAGCCGATGGGACATCATCGATTTGGTGCGCGCATGCTATGATCTGAGACCCGAAGGAATCAACTGGCCTCCTCGAAAAGAAGAGACCGGGAATCCAACCTTCAAGCTCACCTCCCTCACCGAAGCAAACAACATCCCGCAAGTGGGCGCACATGATGCCTTGGTGGATGTACATGCCACCATTGCGATCGCCCGTCTCATCAAGGAGAAGCAGCCGAAGCTCTATGACTACTACTTCTCGCTCCGCAATAAAACCAAAGTGAAGCAAGTGGTGGAAACTCCCTTTGGAGAACCTGTGCTCTACACGGCATCCTTCTTCAGCACGAGAGAGGGGTGCTCCCGTCTGGTGACTCCCATCACCCACCTCAGAACAAACCCGAACAGCATTCTCTGCTTCGACCTTTCCAAGGATGTGGCACCTCTTTTCCATGCGAATCGAGACACTTTGTTCAAAGTCGATGGAGTATTTTCCCTGGCAGTGAACAAATGTCCTTTTGTAAGTCCGAAATCAGTCTTGACCGACCAACTTGCCATTAAGCTCGGAATCGATAAAGAAGTGGCATTGTTCAGGCACAACCAGATCATCAACAACACAAAACTCCTGTTGTTGGGACGGGAAGTCATGGACACCTTCGAATCGGTTAAGGATGTGGATTTCCAACTCTATGATGGATTCTTCCAAAACTCAGACCAAAAGCGTTTTGAATTGGTCAGACAAGCACAACCCAAGGAAAAACTCTCCCTCAACCTCGACTTTGAAGACAGCCGTTGTACCCAGCTGCTTTTCAGGCATGTAGCAAGAAACTGGGAAGACGTGCTTACAGAGCAGGAAAAACGAAAATGGAAGAGCTTCTGCGCGAACAGAATCCTCAATCCGCCTGGAGACATCAAGATCAACCTGAATTTCTACAAACGTAAGATTGAAGAAAAATTGGCAAGCACCGACACCTCTGTAGAAGAGAAGCTGGTACTTGCCAAACTGAAAGAGTATGGACAGGATCTGGAAGCGAGGATCTTCACTTCCTAAATCAGTCCCATCTCCTTGCCTACCGTTACGAAGGCCTTGACAGCTTGGTCAAGGTCTTCTTTCGTATGGACAGCTGAAAGCTGCACACGAATACGCGCCTTACCCTGCGGGACCACTGGATAACAAAAACCAATGACATAGATGCCCAAAGACAAGAGCTTCTCTGCCAATGAAACGGCTTTCACCTCATCATAAACCATGACGGGAACGATGGCTGTGTTGCCTTTGACCAGATCAAAACCCGCTTGTTCCATTTTCGACCTGAAATACACAGCATTTCGAAGGGTAGCCTCTCGATAAGGATTGCCATGTTCCAAGAGGTCGAGCACCTTAAGGGTCCCTCCACAAATGGCTGGAGCCAACGTATTGGAGAACAAATACGGTCTGGCTCTCTGTCGATACAGGTCGATGAGCTCTTTGCGTCCGCTGATGCAGCCGCCGCTGGCACCTCCGCACGCTTTACCGAATGTGGTGGTGATCAGATCGATTCTGCCTTCAACACCGCAATGCTCGAAGGTTCCCCTTCCGGTCTTTCCGATATATCCCGTGGCATGGGAGTCATCAACCATAACCAAAGCGTCATATTTTTCAGCTAAATCACAGATTTCATCGAGTTTGGCGATATCTCCATCCATGGAAAACACCCCATCGGTGGCGATCAGGCGGCGACGTTTGTCCTGACTTTCCTGCAAACACTTTTCCAATGATTGCATATCACTATGGGTATACCGAAACCGTGCAGCCTTGCAAAGACGGATGCCGTCTATGATGGAAGCATGATTCAGCTCATCGCTGATGACCGCATCTTCTTCACCGAGCAGAGGTTCAAACAATGCACCGTTGGCATCGAAACAGGAAGAGAACAGAATGGTGTCGTCCATCTTCAAAAACCTGCTTATCCGATGCTCCAGCTCCTTATGAATATCCTGTGTACCGCAAATGAATCGAACAGAAGAGAGTCCGTACCCCCACCTGTCCATGGCATCTTTGGCTGCTTGGATCACTTCCTTATTGTCTGCAAGTCCAAGATAATTGTTTGCACAAAAATTCAAGACCTGCTTTTCTCCTACCTGGATGGAAGCTCCCTGACTACTCGATAGGATGCGCTCCTTCTTATCCAAACCCTTCTCTTTCTGCTGAAGAAGAAATTCCTGCAGTTCTTTTCGTAACGATTCGTTCATTGTTCCCTCCTTGTTATGGTTTCAAGCATGTCCTTGGTCATAGAGGCCAAATCATATTTTGGTTTCCAATCCCATTCCACCCTGGCCGCATAATCCTCAAGACAATCCGGCCAAGAATCTGCAATGGCCTGCTTTACAGGATCTATCTCATAATTGATGGAGAAATCAGGTATGTGGGTCCTGATATAAGCAGCTTGCTCTTCCGGACAGAAACTCATGGAGGCGATATTGAAAGCATTCCTATGGCGCAACTTGGCGGGATTTGCTTCCATGATCTGTATCGCAGCTTGTACAGCATCAGGCATATAGATCATGTCCAAATAGGTATCACCGCGTAAGAAACAGGTATAATGATGTTTTCTGACCGCTTCGTAATAGATTTCCACAGCGTAATCAGTGGTGCCTCCTCCAGGAGGAGTCATATTGCTGATGACTCCCGGAAATCGGACCCCGCGGGTATCGACATCGTACTTATGATTGTAATAATCGCAAAGCAACTCCCCTGCAACCTTGGTCACCCCATAAATCGAGGTGGGACGTTGAATGGTATCCTGTGGGGTGAATTGTTTGGGAGTGGTAGGCCCGAAAGCACCGATGGAAGAAGGAGTGAACACGGCACAACCTTCCTGTCTGGCTATTTCCAATGTGGTCATCAAACCACCCATGTTGATGTTCCAAGCATTGAGTGGATTTCTCTCAGCGGTTGCAGATAATATGGCTGCAAGATGATAGATGGTGTCAATTTTATGCTTGCGAACGATTTCATGGATTGCATCCCCATCACGGCAGTCCACTTTATAGAAAGGCCCTCCCTGGACAAGTTCCAAGTTGACATCATCTCTGATATCGGTGAGTACGACATGATCATTTCCATATCTTTTGCGACACTCAAGTGCGATTTCCGAGCCAAGCTGGCCGAGTGAACCTATAATCAAAATGTGCTTCATGGACACCTCCAAATCTGCCTTTCCTTGACAACTAAGAGAAGCAATATTACAATGTACTTGTTCATTATAGTAAACTATGTTCACTATGTCAAACTTTATATAAGGAGACGAATCATGGAAACTCCTCCAATGATCGGGAAAAACATCCAACGCATCAGAAACAGCCGGAAGCTGACCCTCAACGTGCTCTCTGAACGCTCAGGTGTATCGAAAGCAATGCTTAGCCAAATTGAATCCGATAAGGTAAACCCAACTGTAGCAACCGTATGGAAAATTGCTCGTGGCTTGAATGTCGAATTGAATGATTTACTTGATACAGATGCTGAACCCAAGCGCGTATTCTCGCTCAACCCTGCTGGAGATGACTCCCCCAAACTGGAAACCCATGACAAAGGTATCTCCATAAGGATTCTTTCTCCACTGAATATGGTTGAAGATCTTGAAATGTACCTACTCACGTTTGAACCTCATACAGAGTTGCCCAGTGAACCTCACTATCCAGGAACCCAAGAGTTCCTCACCGTAGTGAAGGGTTCACTCAAAGTCAAGGTCGGGGAAAACATTGCAGAAATCAAGAAAGGCGATTTTCTGGTCTATCACTGTGATATAGAGCACACCATCATCAACGAATCATCCCAACCGGCAGTCGTGCACATGGTGGTACGCTTCACTCCCGATAAACGCTGACCCGTTTTCAGTGTACACGCTTTTAGCAGGTTGGCTAGAGTCCAACCTGCTAAAATTGTATTCAAGCAATTGTATTTTCTTCCAACAACCCCAAAGCAACAACTTTTTTTGACAAACCCATCATATAGCTGTATAACGAATAATCATCCCCAAGGAAGGTGTACATGGCCACAAAGCGAACTATGGTCTCCTATGGA